>JAOZLM010000255.1 GCA_029934815.1 Desulfocapsa sp.
TGGCTGGGGAACAAGGATTCGAACCTTGATAGACGGAGTCAGAGTCCGTAGTCTTGCCATTAGACCATTCCCCAGAATGGTGCTTTTCGAGGAGGATTATTTAGAAAGTTTTCCCGTGTCTGTCAAGTGAAAAAGGGGATTAAGATATCAGCACTCCGGCGTATCCGACAACCTGATCTGTATCTCCCGTAATTTCTCCCGAATCAGTATAGCGAACAAGCTCTGTTTTGGTCGCTCCAAGTTCAATGGCAGCAATCAGTGCAACGGTAACCGGCATGATGCCGCACATGGAAATGCGATGCCCTGTCACAGAGCGGTAGAGGATACGGGGATCCATATCAGCCAGTTTTTTGAGGACATAATGATCTTTCTTTTCAGCCGCAGCCCGCGGCTCGTAATGGGTCATATCTGAGGAGGCGAGGATTAGCACTTCTTTATCGCTTCTTTTTATTACTTCGGCAAGTGCCATGCCGATTTCATCGAGAACCTGATAGGAAATATGGGAAATGGATATGGGAACAATGGATAGATTTTTCTGCTGCATTTGCAAAAACGGAATTTGCACTTCCAGCGAATGCTCATAGCGATGTGCCAGTTCATCTTTTTTGATGTAATCTGTTTCGTTCAGTAAATCCTGAACAAAATTATGATCAACAGGCACTGCTCCCATCGGCATTTCCCAGGTAGCAGTCGAAAGGCCAACCGCCTCTCCTTTACCGGTATGGTTAGGCCCCAGAAGAACTACAGTTTCCGGAACATCTATCTGGCAAATGGTTTCACCGGCAATACTTCCTGAATACACATATCCGGCATGGGGTGATATTGCCGCCAGAACTTTCTTTTTTGTGGGTGGCGCTGTTTTGCACAACTCTTTGATGGACAGTCGCAGTGATTTGTCGTCACCTGGATAAAATCTGCCGGCAACTGCGGGTGAGCGGGTCATACTCTCCATGTCAGTCCTTTTTTATAGTCCAGCCTGTGCCTGCGGAGCTGTCTTTGAGCTCTATATTGTGGCTAAGCAGTTGGTCGCGGATTGCATCACTTCTGGCCCAGTTCTTTTCGTCCCGGGCTTGATTGCGTTCCTTAATAAGTTGTAGGATTTCTTCTTCGGAAATTTCTATCTGATTCAGCATGGCAGTTTTTTTCGCTGCAAGGTAGTCATGCGCTTTTTCCTGAAGGATGCCCATAACTGATGCCAGTTTTACGATGGTAGTTGCGCCATCTTTTAGCAAGTCTACGTCTTTTTGGCTCGGCTGCTTATCCAGCTGGCGGATGATTTTATTTATTGCCTTGGCTGATTCAAAGAGAATCCCTTGCGCTAAAGCAGTATTGAAATCATTGTTCATCGCTTTTTGAAAGCGTTCTTCCATACTTGTCAGCTTTGTAATATCTTTAGCCGAGGCTATCTGCTTAGTATCAGGAGAACCATCACCACTCAGCTTATCCACACTTGCAAGACATTCGTATAGACGATCAAGGCCTGTCATTGCATTTTGCATGGCCGCTTCTGAGAAATCAAGGGGGTTACGATACTGGGTGGAAAAGATAAAAAATCTGAGGACTTCAGGGTGGTAATGGGCAAGAATATCCCGAATAGTAAGGAAATTGCCGAGAGATTTAGACATCTTCTCATCACGAATGGTTACAAATCCGTGATGAATCCACATATTCACATAAGGTTTGTTGTTTGCGGCTTCACTTTGAGCAAGTTCATTCTCGTGGTGAGGAAAAATAAGATCCTGTCCACCGCCATGAATATCAAAAGTATCTCCCAGGTATTTGCGACTCATGGCAGAACATTCAATATGCCAGCCAGGTCGGCCATCACCCCAGGGGCTTTCCCAACTCGGCTCACCCGGTTTTGATGCCTTCCACAGCACAAAATCCATGGGATCGTCTTTGTTCTCATTGATCTGAATTCGTGCACCGGCCTGCATATCTTCCAGCTTTCTGCCGGAGAGTTTTCCGTATCCTGCAAAAGAGCCTACCCGGTAATACACATCACCGTTTGCAGGGTATGCCATATCTTTGTCGATGAGTTCGCCGATAAGGTCGATCATTTCCTGGATATGCTCGGTGGCTTTAGGCTCCATGGTGGGCCTGTCCACACCGAGTTTGTCCATATCCACGTAAAATTCATCGATAAAACGATTGGCCAGCTCTTCAGTTGTGGTATTTTGCTCGGCAGCCCTTTTTATGATCTTATCATCGATATCTGTAAAGTTCCGGATGTAGGTGACTTTGTAGTCCAGATATCGGAAATAGCGAACGATCATATCAAATGCCAGTGCCGAACGGGCATGTCCGATATGGCAGTAATCGTAAGAAGTGATTCCGCAGACGTAGAGTTTGATATGCCCGGTTTCAAGGGGCTGGAATGTTTCTTTCTTTCGGGTAAGAGTGTTATATATTTTGACTGACATAATGATCGAATCTGGAAAGCCGTTTGCTTTTAATGGGGAACTAAGGTTAATTCGTTACGTTAACAAACAATACCATAAATAGGTTGTGGGGAAAAGAGAAGAATGAGCGAACGTATGGATGAAAATATGCAGCAGGTTGCGGAAGAAAAGCCCAGTCTTTGGAAGGCATTAATGAACAAAAGAATGTTGATTTGTATCTTTAATGGATTTACCGCAGGGCTCCCGTTGTATTTTTTAGCACAACTCATTCCGGCATGGTTACGAAGCGAGAGTGTTGATCTGAAAACAATCGGATTTTTTGGGCTGGTTTTGCTTCCTTTCTCATTTAAATATTTGTGGGCACCTTTTCTCGATCGTTATGTACCTCCATTTTTAGGGAGACGACGTGGCTGGATGATGGTGAGCCAGATTGGGCTGTTAATTTTTATGATATCCCTTGCGGTGTTAAATCCGCAGGAAGATATTCAGATGATTTTATACGTTGGTCTGGCGATTGGCTTTTTCTCTGCCACTCAGGATATTGTGCTTGATGCGTATCGTCGTGAATTGCTACCGGATAATGAACTGGGGCTTGGAAGCTCATTTTATGCAAATGCCTATAGAGTCGCAGGCTTTATTCCCGGAGGACTGGGATTAATTTTGTCTGATTATATGCCGTGGTCCATGGTTTTTATTGTGGTCTCTTTATTTATGTTTGTGGGGATTATTCACACCTTAGTTATCAGTGAAATTGACACACAGGTTGCGCCTCCAAAGTCTTTGCAGGAGGCTGTGGTCGAACCGTTTAAAGAGTTTTTTCTACGGGATGGATTTAAATCCGGCTTGTTGATTTTGTTATTCATCTTCTTTTATAAGTTTGGAGATACCGTCGCAACAGCCTTGATAACACCATTTTATCTCGATGTGGGATTCTCAAAAACAATCATTGGTACGGTGGCGAAGGTAGTTGGCTTGTGGTCAATGCTTTTTGGCGGCTTTGTCGGAGGATTGTTGATGTACAAAATGGGAATCAACAAAGCCCTCTGGGTTTTTGGAATTGTTCAGGTGATGTCTATTTTTGGCTTTGCAATACTTAGTGAAGTGGGAGCAAATGTCTGGGTTTTGGGCGGAGTAGTTGCTTTTGAATATTTGGGTGTTGGCCTTGGTTCAGCCGCTTTAATGGCATTTATTGCAAAAAGTACCAATAAAAAATTTACCGGCACTCAGCTTGCTTTGCTAAGTTCGTTATTCGCTATTCCCAAATCTTTTTCCGGAATTTTGGCAGGAGTACTGGTTGAGGGAATTCAAGAAAAAGATGGCATGTTTTATTCTGTTTTCGGCACTGTGAGTGGAATAGGATATACCAATTTCTTTTTTGTCTGTGCAGTGCTGGCTATCCCGGGGATGATATTGCTTATTTGGGTCGCACCGTGGAATGGAAATAAAAATAAAGAAGGTCAGAGTTCGGTTGCCATATAGGGATAGTCTTTGAATATGCTATTTGATCTACCTGGCTATGGCAGTTTGTTGGATTCGTAAAAAGCTCCAGTACCGTCATTCCGGCCCTGATCCGGAATCGTTACATTGCTGTAATTACAAGATTCCGGATCAAGTCCGGAATGACGGGTTGTCCA
>JAOZLM010000256.1 GCA_029934815.1 Desulfocapsa sp.
TGCATGCGCCATACTTTGGCAAGAGTCATGCTGTTTTCTGCAATTTTATCAAATTCGTTCGTTGGAATTTTCAGCTCGGTGAGTGTTGAGGGAGATTGAACGTGGCGAAACCATGTTTTGAGCTGTTTAATTCCCTGCATAGCTTTTTCCAGATCATTTCCTTCTCGTATATCAAAAACTCTTTCAGCAAATTGGGCAAATCGTGCTGGTTTTAATGGCGCGTGAAAATGCATCCAGCCGGGTATGATTGCCGAAAGACCAGCGCCATGGGGTACATTGTAGAAAGCAGAAATGCTATGTTCTATCATGTGCATGGGAAAACCTACTTTTCCGAGTCCTGCCCCTGTTAATCCATTAAGCGCAAGGGTTGCTGTCCACATGAGATCTGCCCGGGCATTGTAATCTTCAGGACTTTTCAGAACCTTGTTACAACTTTCCATACTGTTAATAACAAGCCCTTCCATAAATCTGTCCTGTACAGGAGTGCTCGGTTCTTCTGTTGTGAAATAGAATTCGAGAACATGAGCAATGGCGTCTACTGCGCCAAAGGCGGTGTAGTCAGGTGGAACTGAAAAAGTAAGTGTTGGATCAAGGATTGATGTTTTTGGATAAAGATGTCTGTTGGCAAAACCAAATTTTTGGGAAGTCTTTTCATTGGTGATTACCATGCCGGAATTCATCTCCGATCCTGATGCTGCAAGGGTAAGAACGGTGGTCAGCGGAAGGGGATTCTTTACACTTTTTTTACCGGTAAAGAATTTCCACACATCGTGTTCAACTGTACTTCCGGCGCAAATTGCTTTGGCCTCATCCAATACAGACCCTCCACCAACAGCGCAGACAACCTGACATTTGTGCTTTTTAGCAAGGGCAATACCCTCATGCACATGGGAAAGAACAGGGTTGGACTGAACGCCCGGGTGTTCAATTACTGTGAGTTCTGATTTTTGCAGTGATCGGGTAATACGATCATACAGACCTGTTTGTTTAATAGAACCTGTGCCATATACAAGAAGTACTTTTTGGCCAAAGATTGCAGTTTCATTACCGATGGCAGGAACAGTATTTTTACCGAACAGGATTTTTGTGGGATTGTGGAAAACGAAGTTTTGCATGCAGTGCTCCTGTAATTAGGAAAGCTTTGCCGAGAAGGATCTTGTCAGGTCAATAAACTGGTCCAGATGCAGAACTTCTGCTCGCAGACCCTCTTTTATACCTGCCTGATTTATTGCCTCTTTTGTCAGCTGTTTCCCTGCTTTTTTATCACCTTCGACAAGGTCGCTAAAGAAATTTACTGAGCTTAAGGTATTCAACAGTGTTTTTCTTCGCTGACTAAATGCCGCCCGGACAATTTTCTGAAAGAGAGGCCAGTCATAATTTTCAGTAGCTTCTGCCTTTGGATCTTGAAATTCAATACGAACCACCACAGAATCAATTTTGGGTCTGGGATGAAATTCAGCAGGTTTTAAAGTGAGCAGTGATTGTATTGTGGCGCAACTCTTTAAAAGAACAGTGGGAATGCCATACTGCTTTGTATTTGGCGAGGCAGTTAGACGATCGGCAACCTCTTTTTGCAGCATAATGGTTGCCCAGTCCATCTTTTCTCTGTTTTCAATAAGAGTAAACAAAAAAGGATTGGAGATTGAATAGGGAAGGTTGGCCATTATTTTGAGTTTTGCCTGACTCTTTCTATACAGTTCTGCAAAATCAGCTTTTAGAATATCCTGATGAAGGAGTGTTACATTGGCTGGCAGATCGTCTTTTTCATTATGAAAGCGGACAAGGCCCCGATCAATCTCAAGGCCAATCACCTCTTTTGCCTGTTCAGCAATTGGTTGCGTAAGAGCGCCTAAACCCACTCCCACTTCAATAATAATATCATCTTTTGAAATCCTGCCGCAGTTGGCAACAGCATCGGCGGTTGCTTTATTTACCAGGAAGTTCTGTCCCAGTTGTTTTTTAGGGGCAAGGCTTTCTTCACGTAAAGATTTTCTGGTGTCACCGTAGCGTGTCATAATTATTTTCGTTTATTATGCAGGATTTGACGCCGTCTGCGTCTGGCCCGAATTTTGATAAAGAGATTAAGAGTGAAGAAATAACAAATTATTGCTGTAGGCAGAGCCAGCACAAATCCACCGGTGAGCATGACAATAAAGATTTCAGAACCAAGGTTGCTGAGCATTTCTACAGATTCCCTAAATCCATGTCCTGATACGATAATATCCAGAATCGCACTGATTTTTGACCAGCTCATTTCGTAAGGGGTGAGGAAATTTCCGATTTTCAGGCAAGCGTAATAAATGGGGATGTATGTTAACGGATTGGAGATGGCAAGGCTTGCCAGTAGCCCTGCCATTGTAGAATTTCTGGTGAGCATACAGAGAGCTATAATACCGATGGTATGGAATGGCATAACTGGCAGGGTGCCAATAAATGCACCGATAAAACTTCCCCAGGCGATGGATTTTGGATCGCCCTTAATCCGTAGGAATTTGAGGTAATAAAACTTTTGGAGGCGTGACAGATTCATATCAGCCTCAATGGAGTATGTGCTTTTGACGTTTTGTATCCCGCATTTTGATAAAAAAACGCAGGGACAGGAAATAGCTGGCAACACTAAATGGGAAAGCAAGTATAGAGCCACCAACCACAAGTATAACTACTGCTTCTACTCCTAAACTGCCAAGGGCCTGAAACGATTCTGTGAGACCCGGCTTGGCAAGGATAATATCAAGCACTGTTTTCATTCGTTCCCAGTTCAAATAATATGGCGTAACAGCATTGCCGATAACAATGGAAAAGTAATATTGCGCTACATAGGTGAGTGGATTGCAAACGACAATAGTTGCCAGCAGTGCTGCAACTGTGGATGTTCTGGTGAGAAGTGTGAGAAGAATTACCAGTATGGTATGCAGTGGAATGATTGGGACGATACCCAAAAATGTTCCGATGGCAGTACCTCTGGCCAGAGATTGTGGAGATCCTTTTAAACGTTTAAATTTAAGATAGTAAAAGCGCGATAAACGTTTGGGGTTCATAGTGAGTTCTCAGGCCAGGATCGAGCGTGAGTAGACATCGCTATTATGGGAACATTCCTGCCTCTCGTTATGGGCATGGAATCCGGCAAGCGCAATCATCGCAGCATTATCAGTGCAATAAACCGGTCGTGGAATAAACAACTCTTTTCCTTCCACTTCGCAACGCATTTGCATAAATCCTCTTAGGCGAGGGTTGGATGAGACACCACCTCCAAGCACAAGCGTTGAAATGTTATGCTGTGAAGCAGCCAGTAAACTCTTTTCAACGAGCACTTCAACCACGGCTTCCTGAAAGGATGCACAGATATCAGGTTTTTGCAGTTCTTTGTTTTTTTGTTTTTCGTTATTACAATGATTGAGTACTGCTGTTTTTAACCCGGAAAAACTAAAATCAAGGGAGCCTTTTTCCAGCCAGGACCTGGGGAATTTAATTGCCTGTGGATTGCCCTTCTTAGCTTCCCTGGAAATTACAGGCCCACCGGGATAGGGGAACCCAAGGAGCTTTCCTACTTTGTCAAATGCTTCTCCGGCTGCATCATCACGAGTTCTGCCAAGGAGTTCAAAATCAGAAAAACTTCTGGCAAGATAAATGGAGCTTGTGCCACCGGAAACCACAAGGGAAATAAAAGGAAACTGCGGTTTGTCCTCTTCAAGAAAAACAGAGAGAATATGTCCGGCCATGTGATCTACTCCCACTATGGGGATATTTGCACCATAAGAAAGTGCTTTGGCATAGGAAAAGCCAACCAGCAGCGAGCCGATAAGTCCCGGCCCCTGAGTAGCTGCAATAAGGTCAATGTCACTAAGCTTTACATCGGCACGTGACAAGGCTTCACGTACCATAGGGACAATGGATTCGAGGTGACTGCGGGAAGCAAGCTCAGGAACCACGCCGCCAAAACGAGTGTGTACAGCATCCTGGCTGGTAAGAACAGAAGAGAGTAAAACTTCTCCGTCTTGCAGGACAGCGGCGGCAGTATCGTCGCAGGAACTTTC
>JAOZLM010000257.1 GCA_029934815.1 Desulfocapsa sp.
AAAGGTGAAAATATGCTAAGGAATAAGGTCTTTCATTGTTTTGGATTGGGGCTGGTGTTTCTTATAGTTGGGTGCCAGGGCGATATTAAAGAAGAAAAAGAAGATGAACAGCAAACAGTTGGAAAAAAGGAAGTAAGCACACAGCTTGTCAAGAATCCTAATGTGCCAGCAGATATGGAAACTATCAGGCGGGAAACGAGAGAATACAGAACCATGAAGGATGCAGTAAAAAAAGAAGAAAAGGCCGACAGGGCGTTGATGGCAAGAGAACGACTCAGCAATCAGGAAAAAGAGTAGAAGAGTCGCCCAATTCTCAACCTTTTACGTAAATAACCCGGAAAGGTTTACTCCACTCTCAATTGCTGATGTCTGCCAACCGGGTACAGTAGTTTCGCCGCTGCCAGTTTTTATCTGCTCGCAAACCCGGCCAATGATCTGGAGGAAGGAAGTGCGTCCCTCAATATCAGTTCCTGCCTGACTGAATTTTGGTACTTCAATTGCCGGAAACATTTCACCATACAGCCCGCCATTTACCCGGTCGCCAATCAACATGCAATAATTACCTGTACCGTGGTCAGTGCCGTAATCCCCGTTGGCTGAAAGTTGGCGTCCAAATTCACCATATACCATAAACACGATACGTGGAGCCTTACCAGGCTGGCTACTATTGAGCGAGCTTACAAGTGTTTCGAGGCCTTTACCAGTTCCAAAAATATCATTTAACGATGGCCGGATATTCTCGTGCATGTGTCGATGATTATCCCAGCCAGTGTATTCTGTACTGATTACATTAGTATTAAGCAAATCTTCACAGGCAAGAGTATCGTAGATATTCCTCATTTGTCTCCCGAAATAGGCGGAGTCAAGTTCGTTTGCAGAACCATTTGTGTATAGGCTTTCAAGTGCAGAGGGTATTGGAAAAGAATCAAGTCTCGTGTTTACAAGCCGGCCAAAGCTGCGGACAGATTGTTCGCTCTGAAGAAGTGGACGGTAAATGGAATCAGAGGCCATTTCCTGGTTTTTGGCAGTATAATAACTGCTTAGTGCTCTGGACATGATTCCTTGAGTTGCCCAGCGCCAGTTGTTGTTTCCTAAATCGGTTTCATATTCAAACAGACCCATCTGTCTTGTATCGCTGCCGTCAACCACATTCGTGTTATCATGGTCAAGAGGATTTACAGGATGAGGGCCGAAACAGACCTGTCGTATGGAGCTTGTGAGTGAACAACTATTTGTTTCGCAGGCATTTACCAATCTTCCGCCCCAACCGCTTTTACTTGCATCGTTTCCTGATGCTGCCATGTCACCACGTTCAAGCGTTATAGTGGAATGGGCATGGTTGCGATTGGTGGAGCCAAAAGTATTACAAATAACCGCCACTTTGTTTGCCAGAAACATGTCTTTTAGCCATGCACTACCGGGTTCAATTCCAAATGATACACCACCCGAGTTAAGGTGATGGTATTCATTCCACTTGGCTTCAAGTTCTGTAGCGTTGTCCGGTGAAATTTCGTAGGTTCTGGCACGTCTGGTCCAGAACTCATTGCCATAGGTTCCTGCATTAGGATCCCATGGAGGAGTAAGCAGGTAGCGTAAATCGGGGCCACCGTCCAGCATCAGGGTGACCAGTATGGTGTCGGTATCCGGGCCTGCAAAAACACGCCCGGGCAGTGAACATGTGGACAAAGCTAAAGCACCTGCCGCCGAATATTTGATGAAATTCCTTCTGCTGATCCGTTTCATTTTATCTGCCTTCTTCAAGAAAAGTGTAGGGAGTTGCTGCAATAAAGGCAATGGCCAGTTGGACAAATCTATTGGCATTCATGTGGATATCACTGTCAGTACTTGCCAGATCAATAAATGCGTTTCCGGCATTGATCACAGCAACACCTTGTGGGCTTGCAGAACTTTCCAGTTCTTCTGCATAGTAGATGGTTGTGGGATCGGGGCTTCCGGGCAGGTTGTCGTGCATGTAATAGCCTAAGTCATGTCCTGTGGCCAGTAAGGTATAAATATGTGCTTTTTCCAGCGAGCCGTAATTCTTTAATCCATCTGCAACAAATCGTTTCCAGAGCCATTCGGCCACATCACGAACCTGGTATACATTGTATTGATTGGTTGGAATAACAGTCTGCCAGTCTTTAGTATACTCGTCACTGTCACTGATATCATAAAAGTACCAGTAGCTTTCTGTACTTAAATTGTAAGTATTTTTAAATATGGTCTGGCTGTTAAATGCTTCTGCGGAGGTTTGATGTCCGAAAACATTATGGAGCGGATAAAAAGGAATAACAGAATCATCGTACAATAAATCCTCGACCCTGTTCAGCCTGTCGTACAGTTCATGATTTGATATCTGCATCTGATTGTGGATAAACAGGTTGCGGTCAAAACTGGTATGATACTTTATTCTGTCAGCAGAGTGGAACTGCTCGGATATAGCGTATCGCTTCAGAAACTCCAGTAAGGTTTTTTTCTCCGGTGGAAGATCTGCCCACATCTGTCTGATGATATCTTTGCCATCGTCACTCAGATTATTATCTGCCAGGGTTTCGACAATCATAACCGGTAAATTTTGCATTGTTTCAGGATGAACAATTGATATTTCAGCCAGATTCTCTATTTTTTCTTTGGCAGTAGGGCCGGGTATTGATGTGTACAAAATTTCAAGGGGATTAGTGTGGTGAACATCTGCTGCAAAGTAGACTTCCACATCAGGGCCGCCCTCTTCTGACGGGTAATAGTTGGCTCGGATACCTGTAAGAGCTTTTGCTGTGTTTTCAATGGAAACAGATTCGTGGTAATCGTGATCGTACATTCCAAGATTACAGAAAAAAAGCTGGTGGAATTCTCTGGCAAAGTCATCATTCCCACGGAACTCTCCATCTATAAATACGTTGTGGTTATGACCATACTGATAGGCAACAGCAGCATTTAAAGCAGCTTTTGCCATAACCTGCTGATAGGGAAGACCCTGTTCATGGGCCTCCATGATATTGTCAAAATGTCTGATTATGGGGAATGGATAAATACCGGCCCCCTGGTTAGCAGCCATGTGGTAATTGCTCTCCCAGAAGCCAATACGGTTACGAAAACTATTTAGTCCTCTGCTGCGTATTGCCATAAACCAGGAATAGCGTGGTCCACTCCAACCTTTTTTATCATAATAATTGCGTCTGGATTCTGGCTGGTAGTTGTCAGGGCTGTCTGATGCCCAGAAATCTGCAAGGTTTTCCAGCTGACCGTCACTGCTTGTGTGAAGGTTGTCAAAGTCAGAAGGGGAGAGCTTTTGATTAAAGGGATCAAAGCTCATAATTTCATCAATTGCAGTACGAGGAGACATCGCCGCCCAGGTTTCGATCTGACTATCAGCAGGGAACCCACCCCATGCAAAAGTTTGTAATACCTTACGTACCGATGTTTCATCCCAGATAACAGTGTCAGGATGAAATACAGCCATTCGTATTCCAAAAATTGCCTCGGCTGTTCCCACCCGGTTGTCATTGTTTACATCACTATCGGCAAAAACTGGTGAATCGGGAACAATTCCAGTGCTTGTCTGTAAAGACAAAATGGAATCTTTCAAATCCACAATGCCGTCGTGATCCACGTCTCCTTCAACTAATCCAAAAGCAGGTGTTGTAAGAAGAGAAATAAGTACAAAAAAGGGAATAATAGTTTTCATAGACATTATCCTAGTCCACAAAAGAATGGATTCCAGGAATTTATAAAACTTTTGATTATAAATCAAAACATAAGCTGTTAATGTTGAGGTAAAGTGTGGAAAATATATGGAAAACAGGAGGGGAAAGTTGTTGGCCTGCTGTAAGTAAAAAATCAGGATCTTTACTTACTCAGCTCAAAAGAAAAAACAATTTCACAAAAAATGGAATAGGTCTCATTTGTAAGCAGATCGTAGAAGAGTTACGGATCAACCCTCATTCAGTCCATTCCCACATTGAAAGTATTTACGATAAGTTGCATGTGAAAATCCGGAAAGAACTTTT
>JAOZLM010000258.1 GCA_029934815.1 Desulfocapsa sp.
TTGCTCGATGCTGAATGGTACGAGCGCTATAAAAAAATATCCAGACTTAATATCCGTAGCTCAATATATGATGTAACAGATCGCTGTAACCTGCGTTGCAAGGGCTGTTTCTTCTTTTCTTCCGGTGAACATGAACGTGCTGCCGAAGAAAAAGATGTTGAGAAGTGGCATGGCTTTGTTGAAAAAGAGATGGATCGTGGAGTAAATCTCGCCATTTTGATTGGTGGTGAACCTACTCTTTGCATGGATCGTATTGAAGCATTTTATAAGCGTCTGCCAACCTTTTGTGCCACCAATGGTCTGATCAAAGTTCCCCGTGACCGCTTTCCGGATATGATGGTTGGTTTATCTCTTTGGGGTGATGAAGAAGATGAAATTGCCCTTCGTGGCCAGGATACGTTTAAAATAACAAGCGCCAATTATGAAGGCGATCCCCACGCATATTATCTCTACACCATAACTCCAAAACAACTGGGAAAGACGGAAAAGATAATCAAGAAAGTAAGAGACATTGGACTAAAAGTTCATATGCAGCTGCTTTCCAATGATGAAGATGTGAGTGGCTTTTCCTGGCAGCCAGATGAGTTGATAGCCATTCGGGAAGAGATGGATGCAATGCTTGACCGCTACCCGGATACTGTTGTTTCATCCAAATATTATCATAAAATAATCACCACCGGAATGATGCTTGGCAGAAGATTTGGCTGGAATGAATGTCCGTCTGTCACAATCATGCGGGATAACCGCAAACCACAGCCCAAACGTCTTACCAATTTTGTGCGCTGGGCATCTGATCTTGAAACTGTGCATCGCTGCTGTACTTCCGAAACAAGAGATTGTTCAACGTGTAAAGATGGCGCCGCTCACATGAGTTGGGTAATGGTGAATAAACGTGCCCATATCGATACTCCCGAGTCTTTGCGGAACTGGATAGAAGTGTATGAAATGTTTGCTAAATTGTATCAGTTTATCCCCTGGTAACCAGTTCTTATGTCAGCTTCCAATCCGGTAATTCTGGGCTATGATGCAGTCACTGCTCTTGGCAGTGATATGGAATCCGGCTGGCAAAAAGCCCTTGCCGGTACAAGCGGTATTGCGCCCCTGACACGTTTTCCCATAGATGATGAATTTCCTGTTCGAATAGCCGGACAAGCTCCCGATATCGATGAGCTGGATTATCCCTTCCTAACAGCCAGACATAAGGCCAGCTGGACATCTCCTGTTTTTAGATACAGCATGCTGACAGTGGCAAGAGCCCTTGAACGCAGTGGTCTTGAGATTACAAAAGACATTGCTCCAAGAGTAGCTGTCACTTATAGCTCAGCCATTGGCGGAATCGATGCAATTTTGTCTTCAGACAGACGAATGCAGGCGGAAAACAAACTCCCGCGACCTTACGCAAATCCTAATTCCTGCATCAATATGATCGGCGGCAAAATCGCGATCCAGACCGGTGCCCAAGGGCCAATAGTTACACCTGTCACCGCATGTGCAACAGGTTTAACCTCAATGATTACCGGCGCCATGTTTCTGGCTTCTGGACGTGCTGATGTTGCCATTTGCGGCGCTGTTGATTTTGCACTTGTTGAGCCTATTGTTGCAGGATTTTACACCATGAACGGTGTCTACAATCCAAAAGAGGGGCAGGAAGATGAAGCTCCGCAACTTGCCAGCAGGCCGTTTTCAAGCAACAGGCGCGGTTTTGTAATCTCAGAAGGAGCAGGTGCTGTAATTCTCGCAACACCTGAATTTGCCAAAAGCCATGGATTATCGTATCAGACAGAGTTGGCCGGTTGGGGAATGACTTCCGATGCACATCACTTTGTAGCGCCCTATTTTAAGACCATTAAACGCTGTATGGAAGATGCCATGGCGGATGCAAATGTGACTCCTGCCAATATCGCAACAGTTAACGCCCATGCTGCATCAACCAGAGTTGGTGATAAAGTGGAGTTTGATGCCCTGCAGGCAGTTTTTGGGAGACAATTACCTCCGGTAGCTGCAAATAAATCTTTAATCGGTCACGCAATGGGTGCTTCTTCTGTGATTGAATCCATCTTTTCTTTTCAGGGGATGCGGGATGGTGTTTTGCCTCCTACAATCAATTATAAGCCTGATCCTGAAATAGAGATCGATTGTGTAGCAAACGAAAAACGTAAACTGGATCAGGAGTTTGTTTTGAAAAACTCTTTTGGATTTGGTGGCTGTAATAGTTGTGCTGTCTTTAAAAGGATAAACTAAGAATATGAAAGCTCCACTAAACAGAAAAGTTTTTGTTAGCGGATATGCTGCAGCCACAGCTCTTGGCAATAGCTTTGCAAAAACATGGCAGGCTGCAATTCAGGGTAAAGCGGGTTTTCAGCGTGTAACAAAATGCGAAACAGAAAGTCGCAGTAATGTGGTGGGTGAAATCCCGGACTGGGATCCCTCGCAGTTTCCCTATGTAACACCAAAAGACGCATCAATATGGAATGCGGATTATGTGTTTCTCACCATGGAAATGTGTCGTCAGGCGCTGGCCGATGCAGGACTTACCATGGATGCAGAAACCGGCCCTAAAACGGCATGTTTAATAGGATCAGCATTAAATGGTGTCGATTCCTACCGTATTGCCATGGACAATTATGTGAATCGTGGTCCTTTTAAAGTAAGTCCGTATCTTTTACCAAACGTCTGTGCCAATCTACCGGCCGGTAAGGCTGGAATGGAGCTCGGTTTTACAGGCCCTATTTTTTCTCCGCAGGGTGCCTGTGCCTCAGCAAATCATGCAATTGCCATGGGAGCCAGAATGATACGTGATGGCGATTGTGATTTTGCACTTGTCGGTGGGGTGGAAACCTGTCTGGTGCCGGAAATTATTCAGGGATTTTCTAATATGCTGGCCACAATTAAGGTTGGCGAAAAAGACAGAGCATTTAGTGATCCTGCGCAGGCTTCACGTCCATTCAGTCTGGACCGGAAAGGCTTTGTTCTGGCAGAGGGTGCTGGCGTTTTGCTGCTTGCTGCCGAAGAAAAAACCAAAGAGTACGGCCTTAGTAAAAAAGCAGAGATTGCAGGAGTAGGCATGACCTCAGATGCTAAACATTTTACCCGTCCCAATAAGGATACCATTGTTCGTGCCATTCACGATTCAATAGCCGATGCGGAAATCAGTCCGCAGGATATAGGCTCAATTAACGCCCATGGAACCTCCACTCCCACAGGAGATGCAACAGAGGTGGAATGTTTACGGGAAGTATTTGCTGAAAATATCTCGGGTATTCCTGTCTCTGCCAATAAATCGCAGGTTGGTCATAGCCTTGGTGCTTCTGCTGCCATCGAAGCAGCTCTTTCCATAGAAGCAATGTCACAGGGCGTTGTCTTGCCCACCGTGAATCATATCCCCGATCCCGCTTTCTCAGATATTGATGTGGTGCCAAATACCAGCCGTAAACACAACTATGAGCACGTACTCTCCAACTCCTTTGGTTTTGGCGGTACGAATTGTTGTATAGTTTTTAGAGGATGCAACTAAAAGAATATGCGACCAAAACCATTTATACCTGAAGTTTTAGTGGATCATCCTTCCCATGTAAAAGATTTGAACAGTGGTCTTACCTGGCATCGTTCGCAGATGCGGACGCTCTATGTGGATACTGACCGCTCGCAAGTTGTATACCACGCAAATTATCTGCGCTATTTTGAATTTGGCCGGGCGGAACTTATGAGGGATTTCAACTATCCTTATAAACAGATTGAAGCAAGTGGATATGTGTATCCCATAATAAAAACAGAACTGAATTATTATACACCGCTTTTTTATGACGATCTGATGCATGTTCATACCAGACCTTCCACCCTTGAACTTGTGAAATTACAGTTTGATTATGTGATCACAAGAGCGGAAGATAATGAGATTATCTGTACCGGTTTTACCAGACACTGTGCTGTGAATGAAAAGGGTATTCCTGTTGAGGTTGATCCTAAGACTATTAAGCTTTGGGAACAGTTTCC
>JAOZLM010000259.1 GCA_029934815.1 Desulfocapsa sp.
AACATCGAACATCGAACATCGAACATCGAACATCGAATAAAAAAACAGAAATGGACGTTAGTCTCTTCATTCGTTATTCGATGTTCATTTTTTTCTACCTCAGTCAGTCATAAAAACACGCAACTCATCAACACGGGTCGGATGTTTCAGTTTTTTGATTGCCTGTGCTTCAATCTGACGGATACGCTCACGGGTAACAGCAAAACATTTACCCACTTCCTCAAGGGTATGATCACAACTCACATCAATTCCATAACGCATTCGTACGACCTTTGCCTCACGCGGAGACAGTGAGGCCATAACCTTAGCAAGGCATTCTTTCAAACTCTCAACCATGGTTGCCTCATGGGGACCAAGGGTTGAACAATCTTCGATAAAGTCGCCAAGATAGGTCTCTTCATCCTCACCGACAGGAGTATCGAGCGAAATAGCATCTTTAGCTGTTTTCAGTGCAGCCTTTACTTTTTCGACATCGGTTCCAAGCTGCTCAGCAATCTCTTCCGGAGATGGCTCGCGATTTTCTTCACGAACAAAATCTCTCGAAACCCTAAGCAGACGATTAATGGTTTCAATCATGTGTACAGGCAGACGAATAGTACGCCCCTGATCGGCAATTCCACGGGTAATTGACTGACGAATCCACCAGGTTGCATAGGTGCTGAACTTGTAACCACGATGATAATCAAACTTTTCAACGGCCTTCATCAAACCGATATTGCCTTCCTGAATAAGATCAGGAAATTGCAAACCACGGTTTACGAATTTTTTGGATACGGAAATCACCAGTCGCAGATTTGCCCGCACCAATGATTCTTTAGCATGTTTGTTAATATCGCGTCCTGTTTCCAGCTCATGCAAAACAGCATTAAGGGTTCGATATCCAAAACCGAGCCCTTCTTTTAACTGCACACTTATATGGTATTCAATTTCTGCAGGTGTAAGATCAAGCTTACCATCATCAACAGTTGCTAACTTGTGGGATTTAAGAACCTCAACCCGTATACGTCTGAATCGCTTCGCCAGCTCTTTGAGGTTGGAGGCAACCCCATTGATACAACGGGTACAGAGCACCCGCCCACGAAACAGCCCGGCAATATCAGTGCCTATCTGCGCCATTTGCTGGCCAATACCTTCGGCTTTTTCAGGATCCGCGATGGACTCTATGAACTCTTTCTGTAATTGCTGCCGCTCTTCATCAAGCACAATGGCAGCATCAACTTTTTTCAAAAAAGCGTCTTTTTCTTTCTGAACGACACTGGACTCAGTGTCCTGAATGCCTCGAATAATATTAAAAATTTTAAGATTATCTTCACGCAGCGCATTTGCAATTTCTTTAATGGCAGGAATGGCGAGAGGAGTGGAAAGAACAGCATCCTGCACCCGCAGCAAACCCTCTTCCATCATTCGGGCAAGCTCCAACTCTTCTTCATGTTTGAGAAGGGTCAGGGTTCCCATCTCCCGAAGGTAAATGGACATTGGATCGACAGCATGCTCAGCGCCCTTGGAACGACTTCTGGCAAGACGCCTCTGCCCCTGACGACGATCAGTAAAAAAGCCTTTCCGCCGGTCACCAATTTTAGGTATCCGACGATCTTCGTCAACTCCCTCAGGCAAACCCACTGACCGGATTTTTTCCCCGGAATTAAAAATTCCTGTCAGATCAACAACACCATCTGACGTGTCTCCGGTTTGCTCTTTCTTCTCAGCCATACTTTCCCCCTCAGTACACCACTTTAGCTTATCTACTCTCGTAACTGGCTACTATATAGCAAAAATGGATTTATTATCAAACTTTTCGGCGTAAATTATTAAAAAAAATAGGTTTTTTTCAATAACAGCCGTGGAAAGAATGAAAACAAACTAAGTTCACAACTAGATAAGTACAATGTTTACAGGCTATTGCTAACAACAGACAAGCAATAGCCGTTATTCATCAAGATGAATATTTTTTTTCCTGAGATCCTGCAACTGCTGATCAACTTTCATCTTTTCAAGTAGATAGGTATCTCTTTTGTCGGAATCATTCTCAGCAACACTTGCAAGAATCTGCTTCATTAACGTTTGGGATGCCCGCAGTAAATTATCCCGTTCAAGCCAGGAAAGCAATTCTATGATTTCACCCTTTGTTCCCAAACAGGAAAGCCCCGTGCTGGCAGCTGATGAATTCAGAAGAATATCAGACACAAACAGTCGTTCACCGCCCTGTGGTAAGTGATCGAGTAAATCCTCGGGACTCACGGTTTCAGATTTTTGCAGCAACGCTCCCAGTTGTAAAAGCAGTACCTCTCCTATGGTTCCACCCAGGCAGGAGCGGATTCCGGCTTTTTCAAGTTCGGGCAGGGAATCCGGGTAAAGAATGACATGCGTTATGATTCTCTTCTGTGACTGGGTGAGCGGAGCCATATGTTCCGATGCCTGTTTCTTTTGCTGCACTGGCACAGGTGACGGAGGAGGGGGAGCTTCATGCCTTACTGAGACCATAGCAGCACTGAGATCACTCACCGGAACTCCAATGGTTTCGCTGAAATGTGACAGCATAATCGACCGTTGCAACGACGACTTTGCGGCCTTCAGCAAAGGTTGCAACGCTTTAATAATTCGTCCTTTCCCATCAAGGGTCAAGCCATGTTCTTCCACCAGTTGCTGCATGGTAAATTCAGGGAGCGGCATTGCATTTGCAATCAAATCCTCAAGGGGGGCCAACCCTTTTTCCCGGATAAATGTATCGGGATCATGTCCTTTTGGCAGTAGTGCAACTTTTCCGGCAAATTCTTCGCTTAAGAAAAGAGGGACTGAACGGATGGCAGCTTTTACACCGGCTGTATCTCCATCAAAAAGCAAAACGCATTCTTCTGCGTAGCTCTGTAACATTTTGAGTTGCTGAGCAGTAAGTGCTGTACCAAGAGGAGCCACCACATTAGGACAACCATGCACCACTAAAGAGACAAGATCAAAATTCCCTTCCACCAGAATAGCCTGTTTCCGACGTCTTATTTCGTCTCCCTGCTGATACAAACCCAAAAGAGAAGCTGATTTATTAAAAATCATGCTCTCGGGAGAATTCATATATTTTGGCTGTCCATCCCCGATAATCCGGCCGCCAAAACCAAGTACCTTCCCCTGTCTGTCGTAAATAGGAAAAAGTACTCTGTCCCGGAACCGATCATAGGTTCCGCCTTTTTCCTTTTTCACTAGTAACCCAAGATCAATTGCCGCCTGATGCTCCTCACCTCGTAACCGACTGCCCAAATAATCCCACCCCGCAATATCCGGTGAAGGAGCATAACCAAGACCAAATTGTTTCTGAACCGAGAGAGGGATCGCTCTTTTTTCAAGATATTTTCTGGCGTCGGCTGCCATCCCGCTTGTATGCAGACACTCTTTCCAGATCTCCACCACTTTCTCATTTACAGTATACATAAGCTTACGCTTTCGCCGTTTTTCCTGCTCCTGCGGCGACATGGGCTTCTCAGGGATTTCAATTTGATAGCGCCTGGCCAGCTCTTTCATGGCCGTGGGGAAATCCATGTTGTGATACTTCATCTGGAACTCGAAAACATCGCCGGAAGCGCCACAGCCGAAACAGTGAAAAAACTGCTGTCCGGGGTGTACAGAAAATGAAGGCGTCTTTTCATTGTGAAAAGGACAGCAGCCAAGAAACCGCACTCCGGCCTTTTTCAGCTCCACGCTTTCTCCAATAATCTGAACAATATCAGCCTGCTCTTTTATTCTTGCCGGCAGATCATTATCAAATGCTGTAAATGCCATATCGCTGAACTCGTAAAAAGAAAGATGCAAAACGTTTACCGAATTGCTAAAGTTGATGGTGTCGTATTTATACCCTTTTTTCGGGTGAAAACTCTTCATCTTCTTCGTCACTTCAAATTTGCTGTCGTTACGACGTACTTAAGTACGCCTCACTCCATCAAATTTGAGCTCCTCGAATATGAAGTTTTTTACTTAACCATCCAAAATTTAGG
This sequence comes from Desulfocapsa sp., assembly GCA_029934815.1. GTDB lineage: Bacteria > Desulfobacterota > Desulfobulbia > Desulfobulbales > Desulfocapsaceae > Desulfocapsa. Next base: position 3,981 of record JAOZLM010000259.1, read on the forward strand.
TTTTTATTAGTT
>JAOZLM010000260.1 GCA_029934815.1 Desulfocapsa sp.
CCGGACTAGGAATCAGGGGAGTCGTCCCTGTTTTTCAAAACAAAAAGCATATCGGTTCCGTCGAGTTTGGAATCAAACTCAATGACAAGCTACTGATGCCCATGAAAGAAGTGCTGGGTGTAGATATTTCTGTTGTTGTCCCTGATGGACAAGGTTTCAAGTACCTTGCCAAAACGCATTCATTATCCATTCCGCAGAAAAGTTTTCCCTGGCTCAGTAAAATGATGAAATCCCAGAAAACGCAGTTTAAACAGGTCAACAAAGACGGCAAAGACTTAATGACAGTCTTTGGCCCGCTGAGGGACTACAACGGAAATACCATTGCTGTTCTGGCCATCCCCAAAGATATCTCAAGCACCATGGCAGCAATACGAAGCAACATGTACCAAATGGCTGCTGGCGGAATCGTGGCATTGGTGATCACCATGGCAATAATTTATTTCCTGATGAACACCCTTATCCACTCTCCCATGAAAGTTCTTGTTGAGAAATTCCAACAGGCTGGCCAGGGAGACCTGACGGTTGCAATGGAAATGAAAAGTCTGCACTGTGCAAATTGTAATGATATAATGCAATGCAGCAAACCGGAATGTTCCAGTTACAATAATAACGGAAAATGCTGGGAACAGAGTGGATCACTCTCCACAAATGTTGAATGTCCTAAAATACTGACTGGGGAATATGGAAGCTGCCGCGAATGCAAAGTATACACAGTTTCTGTTACTGATGAATTCGCAGAGTTAAGCACAACCTTTAACGCCTTCGTTGCCAATATCCGACGTATGGTTCTGAGTCTTCAGGAAAGTGTCGAAGCCACAAATTCAGCATCTTCAGAATTATCTGATCTGTCACAAGGAATGCAAGATGGAGCATCCTCCGCTTCAGAACGCACACAAACAGTCGCGGCTGCGGCAGAAGAGATGAGTGTCAACATGAACTCAGTAGCTGCAGCAAGTGAAGAGGCTTCTACCAATGTCAATATGGTAGCCACGGCAACTGAAGAGATGGGTTCCACTATTTCAGAGATTTCAGCAAATACTGATGAGGCCAGTAATATCGCAACCCGCGCAGTGGAACAGGCATCAAGCGCCAGCGCTAAAGTCGATGTACTTGGCGAAGCAGCGGTTAAAATCAGTAAAGTTACGGAAGTAATATCTGATATTTCCGCACAAACTAATCTCCTTGCCCTAAATGCAACCATTGAAGCTGCCCGGGCCGGTGAAGCGGGTAAAGGTTTTGCTGTTGTTGCCAACGAGATTAAGGAACTTGCCCGTCAGACTTCTGAGGCAACGCAACAGATCAAATCACAGATTGAAGGAATACAGAATTCAACAGATGAGACAGTTACCGAAATTCGTGATATCACCGAAGTTATCAACAAGGTGAACGAAATTGTATCCACCATTGCCTCAGCCATTGAAGAGCAGGCTGCAACCACCGGTGAAATTGGTGGCAATGTACAACAGGCCGCAATTGGCATTTCTGAAGTGAATGAAAATGTTGCACACACATCCAGTGTTGCCGGTGAGATTGCCGGGGATATTAGTCAGATCAGTGTAATAACCGATGAGATGACCGAGAGTGCAGGCAAGGTAAACGTGAGCGCAGATTCCATGGCCGCTCTTGCTGGAACGCTGGCAGAGATGGTGAAAAAATTTAAGATATAGAACTAGCTACCTTACAAAACGATCAAAATGATACCATTCAAAGGGATGGTCTGATAACTGCTGCTCCAGTAAATTTGCATATTGCTGAGCGGCAGTTTGTATTTGTGCATCCCTTTCTTTTCTGTTTTTTCGATCTATGTAAATAGGATCAGCTAAACTAAACTGGTAATTGTTTTTCCCGGTTCGAAAACTAAAAAAGCAGAAAATTGGTGCGCCGGATACCAAAGCAAAAATATAAGGTGCTTCTGGAATGAAGGCTTTGCCACCAAGAAAATCAACTTCCCGCTGGCGCTGATCTTCCCGCCACACGATATCACCAGTCATGGAAATCAGGCCACCGTCCTGCAAAAACCGAATTCCTTCCACCGCATCAAAGGGAGAACCACCGTCTTTTTCAACGCCAATTATTGTTACCCCTGATTCCTGTAACTGCTTCTTCTGCAGACCCTCCACGCCTTCTTTTTCTTTTACACCCATATAGAGAAGAAGTTTTTGTGGTGTTTTCTGCTGCTGAAGGAGCTGGGCAGCTATTTCCCAGTTCCCGAGGTGAGACATCAGTAGTATTGCACCCTTTTGCTGCACCACTGATTCAAGTTTTTCCCAGCCCTCTGACTGGAATGCAGTTTGCCCGCCGTGAGCTGCCAGGAATCTGTCGTAGTGGATGGTGGTGAAACTTTGATATTGCCGGAATGTACAATAGGTATGATATAAACCATTTTTATGTGGATAGAGCAGACGGTAAAACCGACGACTCTCTTTTGGATTCCTTGAAAAACAGAAATATCCCGCTGCAATTATTCGAGAGACAAAAGCAAACAACCACCCTCCAAAAATAATGGTCATTTTTTCGAGAATATTGAACCAAATATTTTTCATCTTTTTTTAGAAAATATACGTTTACAAATCAAACGGCTGAATGTTGCAGCATTTCGTAAAAAATCCTGCCATGGATGGAAATGAGAAATTCGTTCTACACCTTTTTGATACACAACCTGTACCGGAGTTTCAAAGACAGGGATTTTTTGCTGATGGGCTATTACCAGTACCTCTACTTCGTATTGAAAACGTCTGGACTTCACAGTCAGGGCTAATACTTCCGGGAGGGGATAGAGCCTGAATCCCGATTGTGAATCGCTTACCATTGGCCCGCCGGATGCCCAGACCCAGAAATTAGAAAATTTCCTGCCAACTTTTGACGTCCAGGGTACGTTTGTTTCATCCATCCCCTGGCGATTTCCGATAATAATAGCCCGTTGTCCTTTCTTTATCGCCTTAATGAGATTTTCGATATCTTCTGGTTTGTGCTGACCATCACCATCAATACTTACCGCCCAGTCGCACTCTTTTGCTGCGGCCTGAAAACCACTTAATAAAGCAGCACCCTTTCCCAAATTTTCCGAATGAGTAATCACCGTAATTTTCTGATTATCCATGGCCGACAACATTTCAGCCGTTGCATCCGTCGAACCGTCATCAACCACAAACAGCGGATAGCCCAGGGCAACGACCTTTGCTACCACATCGCTGATACGTGTGCCGTGATTGTAAACGGGAATAACTATGCCAACCCTGTTATTTTCAGGCATAAGCAATACTCCATGTACCCGGCCCCATATGTACACCAGATGTAAGGGAAAGTGGAACGATTGCAATTTCTGACTCAGGCAACAGATCCCGAATAGCCGGTTTCACCTGCTCTTGTAACCAGGGTTCATTGTCTGAATATTGCAGCAAAACAAACAGATCTTTGGATGTCTCTTTTTGCTTTTCCAGTTTTCCAAGGGCAAATTCTAATTGAGCCAGTGCATTTCGCACCACTCCCACCTTACGGACACCTTCAGCATGCGGGCTGATCACCGGTTTCATTCGCAATAAATCTGCAAAGAATGCCTTGGTTTTGGTAACCCGGCCCCCTGCCACCAGATATTTCAATTCATCGATAAACACGTATTCTTCGGCCTGTTTCCGTAACTGTTTTGCCAATGCAATGACGTCTGTTGCATCTGCTCCTGTTTCTGCAAATCTGGCTGTTAAGAGTGCCATTACAGCAAGACGTCCGGATGCTGCTCCGCTATCAAGTATCTCAAAATTATCTCCTGCTGCATGTTCTTCTTTCCATTTTTCGGCAGTTGAATAATTTCCGGTAAAAGCAGATCCAGTGCAGATGTACAGTACCTTTCCATACTGCGCAGAAGCAGCTTCATAATGTAAATGTCGCTCATTATTTGATGCCTGGGCAGTGCTTACCTTTGCGCCTTTTTTCATTAGAGGATACAGCTTTTCCGGTAAATACAAACTTTCCGG
>JAOZLM010000261.1 GCA_029934815.1 Desulfocapsa sp.
AGACTTCTTTAAGCCCAGTACTAACTTCTGGTATTTATCTTCAGTTTGCAGAGGAGTGGTGCTCACTATTGATGGATTCGTAAAAACTCTTCATCTTCTTCGTTACGCGCCCGAAGGAAGTACTCTTGGGGTACAAATCCCATATCATTTCAACGTACTTTAGTACGCCGAAATGATATGAAATTTCCGTGCCTCGAACATGACGCTTTTTACAAACCCATCTGGGTTTTGGAGTTTTTACGACGCCATCACTATTCATTTGCATCAGGTAATAACTGAGCCGGTTCATTCAGAAAAAATTTACCTTCCTGCATCCACGTTTTCAGGGTCTCTGCAATCTCTCTTGCCATGGGCAGACTGGAGAGTGGAGCAGTTGGAACTTGCTTACCATTTACTTCAATAGAACCAGATTTTAACTGCGCATAACTCACGTCCCCATAATTTCTGGCAATTGCATTGGTATAATCATGCCCGTAATCAACAATCTGGGTAAAAAGTTCATCATCAGAAACACCAGTATACGCAGCCATTTCAGCATTTAATATGGGGATCGGAACACCAAGGCCAATGGCTATGGTATTTCCATAACCAAGAATGGAAATTCCTCGTATCCAGCGGGCAGACATCTGTTTCATGTCACCCTGCACCATTAATGTGCCTGCCGGACGCATGGGAGTACCATTTTCATGCCGTGGCGCATTGGGATTATGCTGCGTTCCATGCCAGGTCACATACCCAACACCACCACCTAAAAATATTCTGGTGCCCATGCCGATTGTTTTATAATGCGGATCATTAAACAGAGGACTGAGTTCACCGGCGCTGCAGTAATTGGCATTTTTACAGTTGGGTTTTAAGGTTCCCATATATGTGTGTGCAACCTTGTCAGACAGGTTTACCGCACAGTTATAATTCTGATAGCCGTTTCTTGGATTACAGAGCAAAGCGTAAGGTAAATCATCCAGGGTGATTTCCTTTTTCATCTTTGTCCCCATATAACAATCAGTACCGTAGCCCTTTGCTTCAAGGAGCACTTTCTTTCCGGCAATAAGATCTTCTAAAACATGTCCGCCACCATAACGAAATTCACCGGGATATATTTTATTTAAAGGATCATCTTCTGCAGGTTCTGTGGCACCCAGATACGAATCAACTGCTGCCAGCCCACCATAAGCAGGAACTTTATTAAACCACACCTTAGATGCCTTAATCGTCGGTGTCATCTGCCCGATATTAATAAAAGCACCGGACGAACACATGGGTGAAAATGTACCGGTGGTCACCACATCGACTTCACGAGCCGCCGCCTCAGCGCCCTTCTCTTTGACGATACCCACCATCTCTTCAGCTGTGACAATAACTGCCTCACCCGCTTTGATTCTGGCATTAATTTCTTCGTATGTTTTCTGGACTGGATTCTCGCTCATGACACTTTCTCTATGCTGTATTATTATATGCAAACCCCATAAGGCAGTTGCAAAACATGTCTGATTCTAACAAAAAATCGATCATATCTCGACAGAGATGCTTATACCAGTCATTTTTTACAACTTGACAAGCTTTTTTCTTTTTTCTACATTCTTTCAAGTATTTTGAACAAAATTGAAACACAATACCATAAGGAATCCCCATGGCCGATAAGCTTGTAAACGTCAGAGACAATATAGATACGATTGATAACAACATCCTTGAACTGCTGAAAGAGCGTATTGCTCTTGCCAAGAATATAGGGCAGCTCAAAAATGAAAATAAACGTGCGAAATGGGATCCTTTGCGAGAGCGCCAGATATATGAGCGACTGACCAAACAGAACGAAGGCACATTCCCGGACAACTCCCTGCATGCGATTTTTCACGAAATAATTACCACATGCAGACTCTCCCAGCAGAAGATTGCTGTGGCTTATTTAGGCCCCGAAGCCACATTTACCCACCTTGCCGGAGTAAAATATTTCGGTCAGTCTGCAAGTTATCACGCCATGGAATCCATTGCAGATGTGTTTTCAGAAGTGGAAAAAGGACGAACCCAATACGGAATAGTACCGGTTGAAAACTCCATTGAAGGTGCTGTTTTTTCCACCCTTGATTCTTTTATGCAGTACAGAACGAAAATTTGTGGTGAAGTTCGAATGGAAATCTCGCATAATCTGGTCTGTCAGTCAGGAGATATCGCAGACATCCAGACAGTGGCTTCCCATGCGCAACCCCTTGCTCAATGCAGGGAATGGCTACGAAAGCACCTGCCATCCTGCCCTACGCTCCCTGTTTTTTCAACAGGAGCCGCTGCTCAAATGGCTGCAAACAACCCAAATATCGGTGCCATTGCCTCATCTCTTGCTATCACTACGTATGATTTACAGGTGGTGGTGAAAGGCATTGAAGATTATCGGGGGAACACAACCCGGTTCCTTGTCATTGGACAGGAATCTCCGACACCAAGTGGGAATGACAGAACATCTCTTCTCCTGGGCATTATGGAACGCCCTGGCGCATTAAATGAAATTTTAAGTGTAATTGCACGGGCAGGCATCAACCTTGCAAAAATCGAATCCCGCCCCATCAAAGGAAAGCAGTGGAAATATCTCTTCTTCCTCGATCTGATGGGACACATCGACGATACAAACATCAAAGACTGCTGCGAAACATTACGAGCGCTCTGTTCCTATTTTGAATGGCTTGGCTCCTATCCGCAATCGGATGAATCATCCACCGATGCGTGACATCTGACCACTACAATTCGCCTGATCATCAGCTAAGGTATGTCCTTTTGGTTTATCTAGGATGGTCTGGCGAATAAGTGCTCGGAGTTCATTATCTGTTGCACCACTTCTAAGTAATTTTTTAAGATCCGCTTCTTCGTCATGGAGCAAACAGGCACGCAGCCTGCCTGCAGATGTTAAGCGCAGACGATTACAGGTATCACAAAAATGATGGCTTATGGGGCTGATAAAACCCACTCTGCCCTTTTTCCCGTCTGGCATGGTGAGTGAATACACCCTCGCCGGCCCATCCATTCTGCATCCTTCCAATGGTTCAAGCACACCAATCTTAGCAATCATTTCCTGCAAATCAGATGAGGAGATATATGATGCCTCATCCCAGGTGGAATCACTACCAACCGGCATAAACTCAATAAAACGAACCTCAACCCCCTTTTCTACGGCAAGTTTTGCAAAATCGACAAACTCATCATCGTTTACCCCTTGCATGGCAACGACGTTAAGTTTCACATCAAATCCAGTCTTTTCTGCCACGTCTATTCCCTGCCACACTTTATGAAATCTGTCCACGCCAGTGATTGCTTTAAAACGTTCCGGCCGCATGGTATCCAAAGAAATATTCAGCTTTCGGATACCCGCTTCGTACAAAGCTTCTGCTTTTTCAGCAAGCAGCACACCATTGGTCGTCAGGCGAATTTCATCAAGCCCGTCAATCTTTGCAAGTCGGGCAATAAAAGCCAGTACACCTTTTCGTACCAATGGCTCACCACCAGTCAGACGCAATTTATTCATTCCCATATCCACAGCAATACTGACGATACGGAGTAACTCTTCGTAGCTGAGTAAATCCTCGTGCTGCAGGACCTCAAGCCCTTTGGTATCATCCTCCGGCATACAGTACCGGCAGTGCAAATTACAACGATCAGTTAAGGACAGACGCAGGTAGGATATTGTTCGTGAAAATGTATCTACAAGATCCGCATTTTTAAGGTTTGGCTGAGTATCTTTGTTCATAGGGTATTTTTTCATTTTTCATCTATCCATAAGCAGGCATACGCTGTATAATTGACTTTCCTGAAGATGATATTTATATTGGCATCCTCTTACTTCGATTATTCATTTTCTGCCACTAATTATTTGACAGAAGTTACTATTTAACAAACTATCATTTTGGTATAATGCTGATTCTTGGAATCGAAAGTTCCTGCGACGATACTGCCGCCGCTGTCCTGCAAGACGGAGAAGTTTTAC
>JAOZLM010000262.1 GCA_029934815.1 Desulfocapsa sp.
ATCATTAAAAAAATGAAAATTCCTATACTATTTAATTATAGTTTTTCTGCACTTAATAGTTGCAGTTGTAACGTGTAGCCCCGAATTCCATGGGAGCGCAGTTTTATCTGTTCAGGAATGTGTTCTCCCGCTACTTCTTTGTATTTTTTAGCGGAAATGGTTTGCTTGGGTGCGCCCTGGTTATCGTAGCGGATGATTCTATTCCATCCCTGCCCATCCGTCACCACATCAGTTACCTGATTGTTTTCAGCAGTGTAACGACAGACTAACTCTCCTTCTGCGTTCTCTGCAATTCTTTTGGCAAATGCGGGTGCTACAAATAATGTTTGCACATCACTCATCAGCCCTTCGGCGAACCCTGTTTTATCGAAGGGCGGCATGGCTCTGTTTACCACAACCCTGCCGAAGTCTTCCTGCTCTGCTTCAAATAAAACAAATCCTTCAACACCCATCAATACTGTTTTCAGCTTGTTATCCTGCAAAACGGTAATTCCAACAAGGGTAGTTCCATGGCCATTGCTCATTGCAAAAGTTATGGAATGGACAAACTGCCAGTCGCCTTTGACAAAAGCACTCTCGCAAATCTCTTTTTTTGCACCAACTGTCGAGACGGGAAACAAGTCCGGCATAAATGGTGCCTGTTTTGTTGCACAAGATGCAAGTAACACGCAAATAAGCAGACAGATACCTCTCATGGCTGGCTAAAGATCATTTCCGAAATCTGCTCATTAAGCTTTGCCTCTGAAAAAAGCATTTGCGTAAAAGAGTTTTCACCTTCAAAAATTGTCACTGATTCCATCAGCCCTGACTGATCAAGGAGTTTCAACTCGATACGACTGATAATTTTTGACAGCGCTGCATCACGGGGAGTAAGAACAATCTGCTTTGTGTCTATCTGTTTAGCAAGGAAGGTTTCGGTGTCTGTTATATTGCCAGTCAGCCATCCTGTTATTTCCTGCATCACAACCTGCATGGCGTTCAGCCCCATTCCCCGTTCCTCAAGAAGTTTACCATCCTTTTCCACAAACTTTCTGATCTGTCCATTATTCATTAATAAGACTGAATGTAATGGTGTGAAATACTCCCAGCGCAGAGAATCCGGTGCCTGAAAAAGGAATTTTCCTGTGGAAATTAGAGGACGGGCAAGAATGGCCATATTTTTTTCCTGCACAAAATTCGCCTGCACAGATCCTATACGCTCTGTCGCAATCACTGCATTTGCAGAAATAAAAAAGACAGACAGCAGAATAAACAAAACCCTTTTCATCAACACATCCCGCCATTCACTGAAAGTATCTGCCCTGTCACATACGAGGCATCATCAGAACAGAGAAAAGCAACAACTTTTGCAACTTCTTCCGGTTTTCCTATGCGGGCCATGGGAATTAAATTTTTGATATGATCTTTTGGAGCGTCAGCAATCATATCTGTTTCAATGAGTCCCGGTGCCACCACATTTACCCGAATGCCAAGACGGGCAACCTCAGAAGCAACAACCCGGCTGGCAGCATTAAGCCCCGCTTTTGCAGCGGAATAATTGGCCTGGCCACGATTTGGCAAAAGAGATGAGGCGGATGAAAGAGAAACGATCACACCACTTCTTTCACGTACCATTTTTTCAATTACGGGGCGGGTCATATTATAAAATCCGTTGAGGCTGGTATCCACCACTGCCTTCCAGTTTTCCGGTTCCATCATCATAAATAAGCCATCTTTTATGATTCCGGCGTTATTTACGAGTACGTCGATGCGACCAAGACGTTCGGCAATATCATTAATTACCGTTTCTGCTTTTTCCCCTTCACGCACATCAAACCCGTATATTTCTCCGTCACTTCCTGCATTCTTCACCAGTTTCAGTGTTTCTTCTGCACCACTTTTATCCGAGAGATAATTGATAACGACATAATAGCCGTTTTCAGCAAGTATCACGGCAATGGCTTTGCCAATACCCTTTGCGGCACCGGTCACGATGGCTACTTTCTGCACTTTTTCTTCACTCATATTTTTTATGCCTGAATTAACTGTAGTGTAATCTCTGCCAGCAATACATCATCAAGATGTACCACACAAAAAACTTCCCGTAAGATATCAAACTCGTGTCGGTTTTCAGAACGGATAACAAGCCGGCTATCAAAAGCGATACAATCGTCGACAAAAAACTGCGCTCGTTTCACACCAACAAGCCACCCTTTTCTGCTTGAGCCCTGTCCATTAGCTTTAATTCGAGTCAGTCCGTTACAGACACCTGCCGTCTGTGCAGCAAGCTCTATCAGAATAAGAGGTGGAACTCCCCGACTGTCTGCCATGGGAAACGATCTGGAAATTACCGCTTCTGTTACGGCAAAACTCTTTTCGACACTTTTTATCTCATCGAGCAGCAACATTCCGTCTCTGTGAGGCAGTATGTCTTCCAGACGTAATCCATCTATTTCGATCAATTATTTTCCTGTTTGTTACGCATTCTTTCTGTTTCGGTTTTCTCACAAAAGGAAGCATATTAACAGGTCATACACCGAACAAAAACATTTTTGTTTACTTTTCCCTTGCGCCTGCAACAGCTCTGATATATCACTGATGATTATTTCAATAATTTACCTGGTTACCACTAAAGTCCAGCTACTATCTTAGTCATTCCGGACTTGATCCGGAATCTCATCGGAAGTAGCTGTTTTCACAAGATTCCGGATCAAGTCCGGAATGACGGGATCGAAGAAATCGAATAAACCTGAGGTTCGATAGTAATCAGGATTGCTTATCAAAAAAGGACAACTGACCATGATAAAAGTAAAACTTGTGGGAGCAACCGGATACGGCGGAGTAGGACTGATCGAGCTCCTCCTGAGACACCCTGAAATTGAGTTAAGCACTCTAATCGCTGCCAATGATACGGGAGAAGCCATTTCGCACTTCTACCCGCATCTTGAAGGTTTTTGCGACATGATGGTGTATCCAGCAGACGCACCCGAAGCGGATGCTGACGCTGATGTGGTAGTATACTCCACCCCGGATGGCATCGGAATGCAACTGGCACCGGAAGAGATAAAAAAAGGGCGAAAAGTTCTCGATTATTCCGGGGATTTCAGATTTAACTCTGTTGAACTCTACAAAGAATACGCAACACGTCTTGGTCTTCCAACCGAGCATAAATCTCCGGAGCTGTTGAAGGAATCGGTGTATGGACTTACCGAACTGCACCGTGACGAAATCGCCGGTGCCAACATTGTTGGTAATCCCGGTTGTTATGCGGTGGCCTGTATTTTAGGTATGGCTCCAGCGGCGAAAGAGAAGATGATAGAAAACGGAAAATTCATCTGTGACGGTAAAACAGGTATTAGTGGTGCTGGTAAAAAGCCTAAATCGGGATTTCATTACCCGGAAGCTTATGACAATACTTATGCCTACAGACTCACCGGCCATCAACACGTGATGGAAGTTGAGCGTGAGCTGTCTTTACTCGCAGGAACAGATATCCAGACCACATTCACCCCGCAGGTTGTACCAATGTCGAGGGGCATTATGGCGACGCTGTATGGAACCATGCCTGAGAATGTCACTCAACAAAAAGTTCTGGAAGTATATAAAGCATTTTACGCAGACAAACCATTTATCAGAGTCTCTGATAAACCAAGCTCAACCAGTCATGTACGAGGTAGCAACTTTGTGACCATCACCGTTGCTTGTGACGAACGAACAGGTACCCTGCGGATTATTTCTCATATTGATAATCTCATAAAAGGACAGGCGGGCAGTGCCTTACAAAACCTGAATATCATGTTTGGTCTTGACGAGATGAGTGGACTTCAGCTTCCAGGTGCACATCCGTAATCAATCCTTACTCCAGTGCTCCCAAGTGAGCACTGGAATATTTGAAATTCAGTTTTCCTAACTACTTCTTGAGCAATACTATTGAAAATAAGGTAGAATAGCAGAAAGCCTTTTACTCTATTCACTCCATTTACATTTG
>JAOZLM010000263.1 GCA_029934815.1 Desulfocapsa sp.
TCTTCACTCATTTTTGCAAAAATACGGGATAATGTTTCAGGGATTGTACCAAGCAGACTGGCGAGCTGTCCTTTGGAAATTTCAAGAACTACCTTGTCAGGATCACCTTGCTCTTCTGATAAATAAATGAGATATCCCGCCAGACGTGCAGGGACTTCTTTCAAGGAGAGGTTTTCAATCTGGGTGGCAAAGCGGCGCAAACGCATTGAAAGCACTGCCAGCATATTCATAACAAGGGACGGCATAGTATGAACAAGTTCAACAAAACGCTTTCGAGGGAAGAAAATAAGGCTGGATTTTTCAAGAGCTGTAGCATTAGCTGGAAATGGCTGATCATGAAAAACAGGAACCTCACCAAACGGCTCTCCTTTGCTGAAAATATGAAGAATCTGTTCCTTTCCGGAAACTGATGTTTTAAATATTTTCACCTTTCCAGTGGCGACCATATAAAAACCTTCACCGGGATCACCCTCAAAAAAGACAGACTCACCGCGTTTAAAGTTTTTTGTTATTGCAAGATTAACTATTTCTTCAAGGTGCTCCGGCGGCAAGCCACCGAACAGTTCACTTTCTGCTATAACCTGACGCATGAATCACCCGACTCCCAAATAAATTGTAATATTAAAATAGCATCCAAACACAATCTCACAGTGTAGCATGAAACGTATCTTTAGGATTGCTTTTTTCGGCCACCCACCTTAAAAATCGTAGACACATGCAAGCCAAAAGATACATATTACACATCGACATGGATGCCTTCTTCGCCTCTGTGGAACAGATGGACAATCCCAAGTACGCAGGTCGCCCTCTAATCGTTGGCGGAAACCCTGAAGGACGTGGTGTAGTTGCAGCCTGTTCCTATGAGGCCAGAAAATTTGGAATCCATTCTGCCATGTCTGCTGCCAATGCTATCAGGCACTGCCCACATGCACTTTTTGTGCGGCCACGAAAAGACAGGTATAAAGAAATTTCCATGCAGGTTATGCACATTTTCCAGGAATGTGCACCTGTAATTGAGCCACTTTCTTTAGACGAAGCATTTCTTGATATTAGTGATGACCATACAAATCTTGAGGATGCGACAAAAGCTGCAGAACATATTCGCAGCAGGGTGTTTAACGAAGTTGGCCTCACCTGCTCTGCAGGAGTTTCTCACAATAAATTCCTTGCTAAAGTTGCATCAGATATCAACAAGCCCGATGGATTAACAGTAATCAGCCCCGAAGAAGCCGACGAGTTTCTTGCAGCACTACCCATTGGCAGGTTTTATGGAGTGGGAAAAGTTACAGAAAAAAAGATGCACAGCCTTGGGGTCAGAAAAGGTGCAGATCTTTTTCGGTTTACACAAAAAGAGCTGGAACGATTTTTTGGTAAAGCCGGATTGTTTTTCTATGATATCGTGCGAGGCAATGATAACAGACCTGTTCAAGTCAGCAGGGGGCGTAAATCCATTGGTACGGAAACTACTTTTCATACAGACGTCATTGATATGCAGGAGATCAATGAGATCTTGACACATTTGAGTGAGAAAGTTGCACATGCGCTGCAACGAAAAGAATGCGGTGGGACCACAGTCACTCTAAAAGTACGCTACCATGATTTTAGCACTGTTACCCGCTCACATACTTTGACCGCGCCGCTGTTTAGCGCAGCAGAAATCATGCAGCTTATTCCGAACCTTTTACTGGCAACAGATGCCGGAAAAATCAAAATCAGGCTTCTCGGTATCACTGTTTCAAACCTTATTGGCTTAGAGGAGAAACAGCCTTTACAGTTGCAACTTCCCTTTTGAACCACTCTAAAGCAGATCATGCAGTAAAAAGCTCATTTACTTCTCAGCCTTCGCTTGCTATTATTTTCCCTCATCCATTTATTTTCTTGCTTATCACTAAAACTCAGCTACAGCTTTCGTCATCCTATGCTTGATCCGGAATGACGGAACACGGTAAATTAATGAAAGATTTAATCGGCTCAATCATCAATATATTCCGCTGGATTGGAAGATTCCTCACCGGTTTCAGAACCTGGACTCTAAATATCGCTTTTCTTGTCCTGCTCTTTTTTATCATCTCCGCCATAAGCACACAGGGCACCAAAAAAGTGACCCGGATGTCCACCAGCGGCATACTTGTCCTCACACTTTCCGGTGATATTGTAGAAGAAAAGCAAAGCAGTGATCCGTTTACCAAAGCGCTCAACGAAAAACTTGGTTTAAATACTCTGCCCACAGAAACACTTCTGCAGGATGTTCTCGATGCCATAAAAACAGCCGGCAAAGATGACAATGTTATTTGTCTTCTCCTTGATTTGTCAAATCTAGGTTCAGTAGGGCTCAATCAGTTACAGCTTATTGGCCAGGCACTTAACAGTTTCAAAGAAGACGATAAGCTTGTCATTGCCGCTGAGGATTTTTATCCGCAAAAAGCCTACTATCTTGCAAGTTATGCAGATGAAATCTACCTGAACCCCATGGGCGGAGTCGATCTCCACGGCATTGGCACATTCCGCCTCTATTACAAGGATGCAATTGATAAACTGAAAGTGAACTACAATGTTTTCCGGGTGGGTAGTTTCAAATCTGCCATGGAACCCATTATGCGTAATTCCATGTCAGCTGAGGCCAAAACGCAAAACATGAGCTGGCTGACTGTGCTCTGGGATGCAATCAGTACAGATATTAGCCGGGAACGAAAACTCGATGCAAAAGCAATTGAAAGCTACATTGAGAATATCCCGTCAGAACTGACCACAGCAGGTGGTGATACTGCACGACTCGCCCTTGAAAGCGGCCTGGTGGATGGACTGAAGACCCGAGAAGAGTTACGCAATTACCTTGTTAAAATAAGCGGCAGTGACGGGCAGGGAAGTTTTCAGCAAATCAATTTCAACAACTACATAAACAGCATTTCCCGCTCATATATCAACAATGGTCTGGAAGAACCCAGCATCGGCATTATTGTGGCTCAGGGGCCAATCCTTAATGGAGAACAGCCCATAGGTTCCATTGGCGGTGACAGCCTTGCCAAAATGATTCGTACTGCACGGAAGGATACAAATATCAACGCCCTTGTCTTGCGTGTGGTATCCGGCGGCGGTTCTGTTTTTGCCTCAGAAGTGATCAGACAGGAGATTCTCGAATTCAAAAAAACCGGAAAACCACTTGTAATCTCCATGGGATCAATGGCAGCTTCAGGCGGTTACTGGATTGCAGCAGATGCAGATGAGATTTGGGCATCTCCTGTAACCCTTACCGGATCTATCGGAATTTTTGCAGCTATTCCGACCTTTGAAGAGAGTCTTTCGTCCATGGGAATTTACAACGATGGCGTTGGCACCACAAGTCTGGCATCTTCTCTGAACCTCACCAGACCCATCTCACCCCTGTTAAAAGAGACCATTTCCATCAGCCTCCGCCATGGCTATGATAAGTTTTTAACTATTGTGTCGACAGGGAGATCAATAGATAAAACCCAGATTTCAAAGGTGGCAGAAGGCCGTGTCTTTGATGGTAAAACAGCTTTGGATCTTGGCCTGGTTGATAAACTGGGTAACATGGATGATGCTATTAAGTCTGCTGCCGGTTTGGCAGGCCTTAGTGAATACGGCGCCCGTTATATTCGAAAACCGATGACCGTAAAAGATGAGATTATGCAGATGTTCTCCGGGAAATTTTCTGATTGGCTGCTATCTGTATCGTTACCGCCTTCACTACAGTCTCTTACCGGGAATTTAACAGCACCTGTTCGTGAGCTTCTTTTGTTTGATGATCCTAAAGGACTCTATGCACACTGTATGGTTCATGATCTTTCATTGTGATATTTGCATCGAAACCCAGCCTCCTTCCATCCAGAAGTAGTAAACTATTCCTGGTTACCACTAAAGCCAGCCACCGCATTAGTCATTCCGGACTTGATCCGGAATCTCATCAGAACTAGCTGTTTTTACAAGA
>JAOZLM010000264.1 GCA_029934815.1 Desulfocapsa sp.
AACTGTGAGGGCCACCTTCACTTCTGGTAAACAGTCAGAATTTAACACTATTAATCATACCTGCAACAAAGAATATATGGTACATTGTTTTACTTGATTACCATCGAACCTCAGTTTTGTTCAATTTCTGCGATCCCGTCATTCCGGACTTGATCCGGAATCTTGTGAAAACAGCTAGTTCCGATGAGATTCCGGATCAAGTCCGGAATGACTGAGGCGGTAGCTGAGCTTCAGTGGTAATCAGGTTGTCTTATACTTTTCCCTTCCAACCAGTACCATTTTTATACCATGAGATTTTTTTATAATATACTGCAACTGCTGTTTTTCCCTTTATTCTTTGTATTTCTTTTTCTTTCGAGAAACAGAGAGCAAAATTTAAGCCGTCTTGGGATTGGGTTCCAGGTCAGGCCAAGACAGATTGGCAGGAAAACGTTCTGGATTCATGCCGATTCTGCCAGTGAAATCAGTTCTTCTCTGCTGCTTATTAAAGGATTGAAGCAAACATACCCCGCTTCTGAAATTTTCTTTTCTACAATAGGCACGAAGAATGACATTACTGCTCAAAACATACTTGGTGACACAGTTGATGATATTATCCCTTTCCCCTTTGATTTTAGTTTTGTAATAAACAGATTTCTCCGACTGATAGAGCCAGACCTGTTTATTCAGGTAAATAGTCATTTACAGTTTAATCTGCCACACTGTTTACAAAAAAAAGAGATCCCTTTACTACTTACTAATTACAGGATTTCTTCCCATAACAACAAAACATACCGACG
The DNA here is from genome assembly GCA_029934815.1 of Desulfocapsa sp. GTDB lineage: Bacteria > Desulfobacterota > Desulfobulbia > Desulfobulbales > Desulfocapsaceae > Desulfocapsa. The sequence goes on from JAOZLM010000264.1 coordinate 780, forward strand.
CTTCGCATTTATTTTCAAGCCACTCTTTTCAACGATTAACAGGATTTGTGTACAAACAGCAAATGACAGGCAAAAACTCATTCTACTAGGTGTTAATCCTGTAAATGTACTTACACTTGGAAATCTAAAATTTGATACTGCTCTCTATGCAGTATCAATAAGAAAACAAACAATTTCATTTTCTCTGCCAGACAATAAATATCTTCTCGTGGCATGTGCTACCCATGAAGAGGAAGAAGAAATAATTTTACAATGTTTTAAAAAACTACGAGTTGAATTCCCTGGTCTCTATCTGATTATCGCTCCTCATAAGAGTGAACGTGGAGCAGCTATTCACTGGCTGGCAAAAGAAATGGGATTCACAGCTAACTGCCGCAGTCAGATTAATGCAGGAGGAAAAGACCTCTTTATTATGGACACTCCCGGTGAACTAAATCGTGCATACAGTATTGCTGACATAGCATTTGTTGGGGGAAGTATGGTTCCTGAAGGAGGCCACAATCCCGTTGAACCCGCAATCTACGGAATCCCTGTTCTCTTTGGCCAGTATATGGAGAATTACTTTGATATTAGCGGCGAACTTATGCAAGCTGGTGGAGGCATCATGGTGCGTGATCAGATAGATCTGATGTCCAACCTTGAAGCATTACTTAAAAATCCAGAATGGTTACAGAAAAAAGGTACTGCCGCCAGGGATTATTGTTTGACTAAACAAGGCGTTATTGCAAAACATCTCTCTGTTATTCAAGAATTATTGTGAAAACTGTATGGCAGAGTATTGAACAATATCTGCTGATATCAATTTGCCTCTCTTTTCTTGGTGGCATTCTTCTTTACCATTTTTTCCCACTTTCACTAAGTATTGCCACTTGTGTTTCAGGTCTTTTTTTCATTCCTGTTCTCTTCACTTTCAAAAAACAATCTTCGCAACTGGGAATTTTCCTTCTTCTGCTCCTCGTTTTCTCCCTTGGCTTTTTTCGGATGGCCCACCACAAAGAAGGCTTCACCAGAGAAACAACTATTTATGCAAAAATCAAACAGGAAACAGATGTTGTGGTTAGCGGAACGTTACACACTATGCCGCTTTTTGACGGAGAAAAAACAACGCTACTCCTGGACAGTAACTATTTACGAAAAAAACAGAACACAGATTTCACTGCAGTCACCGGCCTGTTGTTGATAAAGATCCGTGACAACTTGCATGATAGGTATAAACCCGGCGATGAGCTTTTGATTCGCTGTAAAATTTCACGCCCTTACAGATTTGGCAACCCGGGTGGGTTTGATTATCCGGCTTTTCTTGCAGCTAAAAACATTTCCCTTGTGGGGCGCACTAGCTCGACAGCACATATCCACAAACTTACAACTGAGAACAGCCTACTACACCAATTACGTTATTATCCTGAGCAAATTCGCTGTACTATCAGGGATTTTCTAAATTCTCACTTAAGTTCTGAACATGCTGCCATTTACAGGGCACTTCTCATTGGCGATCGCGCTGGGATTGACAGGAAGCGCTTTGAAACCTTCAAAGCTTCTGGCGTTGTACACATTTTTGCAATATCCGGAATTCATCTTTCCCTGGTGGCATCTGCTCTTTTTCTTGTCTTTTACTGGGTGCTGAGAAGATCCGAATATCTCCTCCTCCATTATTCCTGTAAAAAAATTGCCCTGCTCAGCACTATCCCATTCCTCACAAGCTACGCTCTACTAGCAGGTGCCCAAACTCCGGTTCTACGCTCCCTGATTATGGTGATTGTTTTTATTCTCGCTTTTTGTGTTCAACGGCAACGTTCGCCTTTTACCACACTCTCTTTTGCCGCATTGCTGATCCTGATCAGTAACCCTTTGAGCCTTTTTACTGTGTCTTTTCAACTTTCTTTTGCGGCAGTGGCTTCCCTTATTCTGATATTACCAAACCTGACGAAACTTTTTCAAACAGCCGAAAACGATAACAGTGACGCTCTGACTCTTTATGAAAAGGGTATTTCATGGATAGTTGCAGCACTGCTGATATCAATTGCAGCAACTCTGGGAACAGCTCCATTACTACTGCACTATTTTCACAGAATTTCAACAGTTGGCCCTGTTGCCAACCTTCTTCTTGAGCCTCTGCTTTGTCTTTGGAGTTTACCCATCGGCTTGCTGGCAATTCCCTTTATTTATATTTCACCTTCAATTGCGGAGTTTCTTTTTGCAGTTGGAAATGGCGGGATTTCATCAGCACTGTATTTGAGTGATTTCTTTGCAGGGCTATCATTCTCAACAGTATGGTTTGCAACGCCATCAACTTTTGTCATACTTTGTTATTATATGGCAATCCTTTATTGCTTTTCACAATTTACGGTGAAAAGACTTTCTTTAGTATTGCTGATATGTTCGTTATTTTTCTTTCCACCAAGATCTTTTCTTTACAATTTAAGTGAAGATTCAGAGCTAATTTTTCTTGATGTGGGCCAGGGAAATGCCACTCTCGCAATTCTTCCCAAAGGAGGGACAGTTCTTATTGATGGCGGAGGAGCACTCTCCAAAAAGTTTAATGTGGGAGAGTCAGTAATTGCACCTTATCTCTGGCACAAAGGATTTACCCACCTGGATGCCATCATAATTAGCCATCCGGACGCAGACCATTACAGTGGAATTCCATTTTTGCTCAGGCAATTTAAACCTGATATATTATGGATTAATGGAGATAGCGGACACGATCAGCGTTATCTTGATTTGTTAACACTTGCCAATGAGTTGGATATTGAAATCCGTAAAAGCGAAAACGAACAAATGGTAGCACAAAGTAAGAACGCTACGCTGCAAAATATACACAACCCGTTTCAAAATGATGCTGACGCAAGTTCCAACGACAGAAGTATAATTCTACGTTTTACGCATGGAAGCTTTTCATCAATTCTTGCAGGTGATATCAGTAAGCGAGTAGAAAAACAGTTGCTGATAAACGGTACAACACTTACGTCAAGCACCCTTCTTTCTCCACACCACGGATCAAACACGTCTAATTCTTATCCATTTTTAAAAGAAGTAAATCCACAACAGATCATTGTCTCTGCTGGCCGCTTTCGCCCTGAACATTTCCCTTCAGCGCAGCTTCAAAGCTATTGTAATACGAATACAATCCCTCTGCTCAATACTGCAAAGACAGGTGCTGTCACAATAA
>JAOZLM010000265.1 GCA_029934815.1 Desulfocapsa sp.
TTGCTGCCCCGATCAAGTGGCTGGATCGCCACATTGTCGATGGCGCCATGAATCTCTGTGGCTGGCTCTTGCAGCTGGCTGGCAAAGGGGTGCGACTGGCACAGAACGGCCAGCTCCATTTCTATCTGAGCATGACTGTAATCGGCTTTGTCGCCCTCCTTTTTATTGGGAATTATTAACGGAGTAACTATGAACGGACCACTTCTTCTCACCCTGATATGGGTCATCCCCTTTGTCGTCGCCCTGGCTTCATTGCCGGTACGCCATGATGACCATCAGCGCATTAAAATGCTCTCTTTAGCGGGAACCCTGGTCAATCTTGTACTGGTTATAGTCCTGACTCTGCAGTTTATTGATGTGGCCGCAATAAGTAAGGTCGCAACTGAAGCAAGTCTGAGCCAGTTTCACTTTGTCCACAAGGTTGCCTGGTTCAAGATTATGAATATCGAGTACAACATTGGGGTGGATGCCATATCCGTCCTGATGATGCTGCTCACGGCCATTGTTATCTTTTGCGGGGTTCTTGCCAGCTGGAATGTAAAAGAACAGGCCAAGGAATTCTTTATCCTTTTGAATGTCCTGGTGGCAGGGGTCTACGGAGTGTTTATCTCCATTGATCTCTTCACCTTTTTCCTCTTCTATGAGATAGCAGTTCTACCCATGTATCTCTTGATCGGCCTCTGGGGAACCGGGAAAAAAGAATATGCGGCCATGAAACTGACCCTGATGCTGGTTGCAGGATCCGCCTTTATCCTGGCAGGAATTCTTGCGCTCTACTTTGAATCCGGTCTGAATACCTTTGATCTGCAGCTTCTTTCCCAGGTGCGCTTTTCAGACTCTTTTCAATACTGGGTCTTTCCCATTATCTTTCTGGGCTTTGGTGTCCTGGGTGCCATCTTTCCTTTTCACACCTGGTCACCGGATGGGCATGCCTCTGCGCCTACGGCTGTTTCCATGCTCCATGCGGGAGTGCTTATGAAACTGGGAGGCTATGGCTGTTTGCGCGTGGCGATGTACCTGCTTCCAGAAGGGGCTCATATGTGGATGACCTTCTTTCTGGTTCTGGTTACCATTAATGTCCTGTACGGGGCATTCGGGGCAATCAGGCAGACAGATCTGAAATATATCACGGCGTATTCCTCAGTTTCCCACTGCGGACTGGTTCTCTTTGGCTTTACCGCCATGACCTTTACCGGATTGAAGGGTGGGGTGCTGCAGATGATCTCCCATGGTTTGATGACGGCCCTCTTTTTCTGCCTTATCGGGATGATCTACGGAAGAACCCATACCCGAACGGTCAGTGAGATGGGAGGCTTGATGAAAGTGATGCCCTTTCTTTCCGTAGCCTTTGTAGTGGTGGGTTTTGCAGGGCTCGGCCTGCCCAGCCTTTCCGGATTTGTGGCTGAAGCCAATGTTTTCGTCGGCTCCTTTGCAAATCCAGCCACCATCAACCGGGTCTGTACCATCCTTGCTGTGCTCTCCATTGTGGTGACGGCTGTCTATGTGTTGCGTACTGTCAATTCTCTGGTGAACGGACCGATTCCCTTCTGTTTTAAAGAACTCACAGATGCCTCTCTGCTTGAAAAGGTACCAGTGACCATTCTTCTCTTTTGTCTCTTTGGTATGGGGATCCTGCCTGGCTGGATCATTGACCTTGTTAATGGCGCTGTTCATCCAATTTACAATAACTTAATGCGGTAACTAAATGATACTACTACTGCTTCCAGATCTCCTTATTTTGTTGCTTGCAGCTTTTATCCTGGCTTTTGATTTGTACAAAGGTAAAGATGCATCAGGCTCAACTGTAACCTTCCATGCTTCCTGGGTTGGGTTGATGGTAATTTTCTTTATTCTTCTCAACCTTCCCTATGACGAGCAAGCCCTTTATCTGGGGAGCTATCAGGTGACTGGCACTTCCTTGTTGTTTAAGCAGGTGTTTGTCCTGTCCGCACTCTTTACGGTGCTTCTGTCAGGCCCATATTTTACACCTGGCGGGAATTACCGGGGAGTGCTCAGGTATCGCAGTGAGTTCCTCTTTATCATCCTGCTCTGTACCTTTGGGATGTTTACCGTGGTTTCTTCCACAGATCTGCTTACCCTCTTTATCGGTATGGAACTGGCGACTATTCCACTCTATATCCTGAGCGGCTATCAGAAGGAAGACAGACTCTCCGTTGAGGCATCCACCAAATATATTATAATGGGTTCCCTCTCCACCGGGCTGCTTCTTTTTGGGTATTCCTTTTTATATGGATGTGCAGGATCGCTCACTTTTGAGGCCATTGGCGCAGCATGTGCTGCCAACCCTGATGAACCTTTACTGAAACTAGGCGTCTTGTTTGTTCTGGCCGCCATTGGTTTTAAACTCACTCTTTTTCCCTTTCATATGTGGGCACCAGATGTCTATGACGGCGCACCAAGCCCGGTAACTGCCTTTATCTCGGTATCATCCAAGGCGGTGGCCATTGCCTTCCTACTCATCCTGGTCTACGGACCACTGGCTGCAATGCACAGCTATCTGCAACCTATTCTGCTTGTCCTGGCAGCAGCTACAATGACGGTGGGAAACCTTGGTGCCTTGAAACAAAAGAGGCTGCGACGTTTTATGGCCTATTCATCCATTGCCCAGGCCGGATATATTATCATGGCCATGGCAGGGGATGCTAAGTCTGCATATTCTTCAATTATCTTTTATCTCTTTGTCTATGCAGCCGCCAACTATGCCATCTTTTTCATTCTCTCAATTATTGGTCGTAATGGCGAGGAAAGACTTAGTGGCCTTCGAGGAATGGGTAAGGGGAATCCGGTACTTGCAGCAGTATTGATGCTCACTCTTTTCTCATTGGGAGGGATCCCTCCACTGGCAGGATTTATGGGGAAATTTCTGCTTTTTGCGGCAGCTGCCGAGCAAGGATACTATGCAATGGTGGTCTTTGCTGCCCTCAACTCGACAATCTCTCTTTACTATTATCTGCTGCTGGTGAAAGAAGCCTATATTGCTCAGCCTGCTTCTAACAGACAAACACTTACTCTTGATCCTATCCAGAAAACAAGCCTTGCTTTGCTTACTTTTGCTATGGTTTTTGTAGGGATTCTCCCAGTCTTTAGCAGTAGCATTCTTGCAATTGTGCAGTAGCAGGAAGGATAACCAAGGTGTATTCAGGCGCTTTATCCACACCACTAATTCATGTGGATTCTGCCAGTCGCCGAAATTGGTACTGGCATACTCCACATGTTGTCATCTGTTTGCTCAGGGCGAAGTTGCGGCTGTAGCAAAATTTTTCAGTGCGTTTTCAATCTTTGTAATGATTTTTTCACAACCGTCTATATTGTGACGTTTAGCTATGAATTGAGGATCATTATAGATAAGCCATACGTTGTTTGACGCATCTTCCATAATAAGTGCTTTTTGCGGCAGATCTATTGCTGTGCTCTGGCTACATTTCATTAGCGGTGTACCGACCTTGGGATTACCGAAGATGACAAGTTCTGTCGGGCGTAATTTCATCCCGGATTTTTCAGCACCGGCAGCGTGATTAATGCGGGTAAATACGGTCATTCCTTTATTGTTCAGTACCTTTTCAAGGCGATCCGCTGTTGTTTTTACATCGTGAGCGCTTTGCAGACGAATCATGCCATCTTCACCATAGGCAGTTGATGAGAGAAAGAAAAGAGCTGCCATAAGGGCTAATATTTTTCGCATGTTAGGGTTTCCTTAAGTAGTGTTGTTTGTTGTTCTGCTGGATTATTTTTTACAACTTGATAAGCCAAAAGGTAAATACGCCGGGCACCAGCCAATTACAGCGGTCATGATTGGAACAGTTCCAATTGCACCCCACCATGATTGAAAGTAGAAACCTGCAGCAACAGTCGCCATACCCAGTATTACTCTGATGAGTCGGTCAGCTCCATCTACATTGCATTTCATTTGATTCTCCTGTTT
>JAOZLM010000266.1 GCA_029934815.1 Desulfocapsa sp.
AAAAACTTCATATTCGAGGAACTCAAATTTGTTGGAGTGAGGCGTACTTAAGTACGTCGTAACGACAGCAAATTTGAAGTGACAAAGAAGATGAAGAGTTTTTACGACGCCATCAAAGGTCAAATACAATACACGAAAAAAGGTTATTATACCAGAGTGGCAAACACGAATAAGGGAATTTTATGACGCCATCAGAATCGATTCAACCTTGGCAATATCCGCAGCATCATCTACACTTGGGGAGTCAAATGTAGTAACAGAAATCCCAATTTTATGCCCATGGTGAATAGCCCGTAATTGTTCGAGCTTTTCAATATCCTCAAGGGGCGTTTTGGGTAATTTTGTAAATTCCTGCAAAAATGCATTGGAATAAGCATAAATTCCAAGATGCTTATAATATTGAACTTTCTCTTTTTTATCACGATCGAATGGAATCCTTGCTCGTGAAAAATAGATAGCATAGCCATTGGCATCGATAAGAACCTTCACATTGTTCGGATCGTTTATGGCTTCCTCATCATCAAGACAGTTGGCAAGGGTTGCCATGGGCAGACCCGGAGTATCATAAAAAGGCTGAACAAGCTCATCCAGGCATTCAGGCTGTAAAACCGGTTGATCCCCCTGTATATTTATGATGATATCATTTGCATCCAGCTTAAGCGTTCTGGCAGCTTCGGCCACACGATCTGTTCCTGAGCTGCACTGTGATCCGGTCATGATTGCCTTACCGCCAATATCAGTAATGGCTGAAAATATTTTCTGGCTGTCCGTTGCAACATACACGTCATCAACGATGTTGCTTTTTGTCGCTTGCTCATAAACTCTTTGTATCATAGGTTTTCCCATGATATCAGCAAGTGCTTTTCCCGGGAACCGTTTGGAATCGAAGCGGGCGGGTATTAGTGCAATTATTTTCATTATAATTTTTCCGTAAATCGTTTGATCGGGTAATAGGAAGAGGCTGAGTCGTATTCCTTCTGCTGAACATTTATACAATAAGCCACAATACTTTTCCAGTATGTTTTGATGGCAGAAGAGCCGCTTTACTCAAGATACTCTTTAATTTTAGCAAGCAGTGAAGGGTAACTGATCTCAAGCATTCTGGCAGCCATGCTTTTGTTTCCCTTGCTGGTTTCAAGAGCCTGCCGGATCATCTTTTTTTCCATGATTTTTTTTCCCTGTTTCAGGGAGAACGTACCAAAAATTTCATTTATAGGATCGTCACAGCTGGGACGATTGAGCCCGGGATTAAGATCCTGAATACAAATCTGCTTCGACTCAGCTACAATTGCTGCTCGCTCCAGACAGTTTTTTAACTCTCTGATATTACCCTTCCAGTCCCGACCCAGAAGAACAGTCATGGCTTCTGGTGCCACTTCTTCGATCTGTAGTCCCATTTTGCTATTTAGCATGGTAAGAAAGTGAGCACAAAGATAAGGGATATCTTCTCTTCTTTCCCGGAGTGGAGGAAGTTGTAATGTTATAACATTTAATCGATAAAACAGATCTTCACGAAAGCGTCCCTGTGTAACCTGCTCTTCTAAATTCTTTGCCGTAGCCGTGATCACCCTGGTATCAATTTTTCTGGTCTTTACGCTGCCTACCGGACGTATTTCCTGTTCTTGAAGAACCCGGAGCAGTTTCACCTGTAACCCCTGGGGAAGTTCACCGATTTCGTCAAGGAAAAGGGTGCCGTCACTTGCCTCTTCAAAGAGTCCTTTATGGTTTTTGTCTGCCCCGGTAAACGCACCTTTTACGTACCCGAAAAATTCGCTCTCCAGCAGGTTTTCCGGGATGGATCCACAGTTTACTGCAACAAACGGTTTTGCTTTGCGATTTGAATTATGATGAATTCCACGGGCAATTAATTCTTTTCCTGTTCCAGATTCCCCAGTGATAAGAACTGTGGTGTCATAGGCTGCAACTTTTTTGGTGAGACTGAGCAGGGAACGCATTTTGTCAGAATGGGCAATGATTTCCTGAAACGAATTCGATCCGCTGCTTTCAAGTCTTTTTACCTGTTCTTTCAGGCGAATATTTTCTTCCTGTAAGGCATGATGCTCACATGCTTTTTCAAGAACAAGCAATATCTCTGCAATTTTAAACGGTTTGGTGATGAAATCATACGCTCCGCTCCTCATTGCTTCTACAGCGTCGTCGATGGTAGCATAAGCAGACATCATAATCACTATTGGAGCGGGCGCAGAACCAATGAGTGCGTGGAGGAATTGCAGACCATCCATTTTGGGCATTTTCAGGTCGCAGAGAATAAAAGGGAAGGGCTGCTTTTTTTGTATGGCAAGAGCCTGTTCGCCATTTTCAGCGAGTGTTACCTGATATCCTGCTTTGGTGGTCAGCACTGAGAGCATATGACGCATATTCTCTTCGTCATCGATGATCAGGAGTCGTTTTTGTTCTGTCATTGCGTCTTATCTGATTTCGTAGTTGTTGGAAGGGTAATTGTTATAGTTGAGCCTGTACCTTCTGTGGATGAAAACTGTAGTGTACCGCCGGCACTTTTTATCATGTTGTGTGTTACCGCAAGACCGAGCCCCGTACCTTTCCCAACTTCTTTGGTAGTAAAAAATGGATCAAAAATGTTGTCAAAATATTCTTTTGCGAGGCCTATGCCATTGTCAGAGATACTGATGCTGATAGTATCGTCGAGGGCGTTCACAGTTTCCAGAACTATTTCTCCTTTTGTAATGCTTGTTTGTTCTTCGATTGCGTCAATGGCGTTTAGGATGCAATTTAGAAATACCTGTCGTAAACCATCGTTATCAATTAGAACCGTACTGTTTTTAGCTGAAAAATCTGTGATATAATTTATTGCCATATTGGTTTTTCTAATTCTTGCAGATTCTATTGTATCCGGCAGTAATAGATGAATATCAACCCTGGTGGCAACTGATACTGTTTGTGCCCGTGAGAGATCCAGGAGATTTCTGATAAGATTGTTTATACGATCAAGTTCTTGAATAATTTTTTCGCTGAATATTTTACGTTCTTTATTTTCCAGTGAATCATCAGACAGAAGTTCAACATAACCTTGTATAATACCAAGAGGATTTCCAATTTCGTGGGCAAGACCAGCCGAGAGCCTGCCAATGGAAACGAGTTTTTCAGTACGGATCATTTCGTCACGGTTATTCTGCAATTCCTCGTTGGCCTTTTTAAGTGAAAGTACAGTACTCTGCAGCTGCTGTTTATCCCCATCAATACGGGAAACGAGTTGATTGAGGCTTAGGGAGAGTTGGGTGAATTCACCCCATCGGCCACTTGTGAAAAAGGCTGTGTCATTTTTATCTGTTCGTGAATCTGCCAGTTGGGCCAGATGCTGGATTGGACGAATTACCAGGTTTACCAAACGTGTGAAGCCAATAACACCAAAAATTAGAACGTTAATTATCAGGTAAGCGAAGAAAATCGGTCGTATTTTTCTTAAAGGGGTGGATACTCTCTCTAGGGATCTGACCAGGCCAATTGTGGTTACATCATTCTGTTGGTTAAAAACCGGTATAGCCATAAGCAAATATTGTCTGGTGAAAAAAAGTCCATTCCATATCATGCCTGAATAGCGTTTAGTGATGTTGCCAGTTGCGGCATTTTGCAAAAGAGGATTGAGAGCGATATTTTCAGGACAGGTGCCATGCGTTTGAGTGGTCTGGCTGCCGGCATTCTTCCATTGCAGACAATACACATCGTTTTGTAGTAAAAATCGGTTTACTTCAGGTGGCAGTTTTTGATTGTCTTGTTGATTGGAGAAATTTGCAGCTACTATCTCCAGAAAAAATTCGGTGTTCACCGTCTCCTGTTTTATGGCATTTCGTTGCCAGAGCATAAGCAGCACAATACCAAAAAGCAGCATTGAAAGGCTTATCAGGACAGTGAGGGTAAGACCAAGTTGAACTTTAAGGGTATGCAT
>JAOZLM010000267.1 GCA_029934815.1 Desulfocapsa sp.
AATCAAGAAAAAACTTTAATTTATCACGTCTGCTTGAATGACGCAGTCTATTTAATGCTTTTTTCTCAATTTGTCTGATACGTTCTCTGGAAACATTAAACCGTTTACCAATTTCTTCAAGTGTGTATTCGGCCTTCTCGCCGATTCCAAAGCGCAAACGGATGATCTTTTCTTCCCTTTCGCTTAAGGTTGACAAAATCTCTTCAACCCGGCCGGATAGCTCACGGTTTTGCACAGCCTCATAAGGAGATTGAGACTCCTGATTTTCAAGAAAATCGCCAAGTGTGGAATCATCGTCACCAACAGGTGTTTCAAGTGAGATCGGCTCCCTTGAAGCTTCAAGAATGGCAAGGATCTTATCCATTGGAAGATCTGTATTCTTAGAGATCTCAAGAGGTGTTGGTTCTCTGCCAAGTTCTTTATACAGTGCGTAAAACGCTTTAAAAAACTGGCTACGCAGTTCCAGAAAATGAACAGGAAGGCGAATGGTTCTTGTTTTATCGAGGATAGCTCGGGTAATTGCCTGCCTGATCCACCATGAAGCGTAAGTTGAGAACTTATTCCCTTTGGTATAATCAAAACGAAAAACTGCACGCATAAGACCAAGGTTTCCTTCCTGAATAAGATCAGCAAGGGTTAAGCCCTGATGCATATACCGTTTTGCAATGGAGACAACGAGACGAAGATTCGCGCGGATCATACAGTCTTTGGCGATCTCAATAGACCTGGAATACGCCTCAAGCCTTGTCTGTAATTCTATCAAAGACCGAACTTCAGAATACTTCTTAGCTGCGCTGGTGACACTGTAGCGCATAAAGTTCAACTGTTGTTTTTTAGGTTTTAATGTGGGATCTCTCTTTTCCCAGAGAGCAATTCGGGTACAAAGAATTTCGATATCTTTAACATCAGACTTATCAATCCTGATAGCTTCAATAATCGATTCAAAACCCTGGCGAATTGTTCGTGAATATTTTGCTTCCTCTTCAGGAGTCAGGAGGTCAAAACGTCCCATTTCGCGCAGGTAGGTGGTGGTAGTTTCTTCACCGTCGTGAGGTTCGTCAGGTTGTGAATTTGCAGAATTATCTTCCTGTGCATCACCATCACTTTCAGCATCCTCTTTATAAACTTCACCAGAAAGAGTACGCTTTTCACCATTTTTCCCTTCCTGAGTGACAATTTCAATATTGTTGTCACTTAGGAAATTCAATACTTTCTCAATAACATCAGGATCGTTTATATCATCAGGAAGTATTTTATTCAGCTCTGTAAAGCTGATACACCCTTCTTTCTTTCCTGCGTTGAGAAGATTTTCTTTAAGTTCGACCAGCACCGTAAGGTTGCTCCTTTACTTAATTAGGATATGTATGACGCAATAGCAACATGCTTTTAAGTAGCCGCCGTACTGCGATTCTTATTAGTATGGAAATAGAAGAAGTGGGTCTCAGGAACAAAAAAAATGGCAGCAAAAACGCCGCCTGACACTACTTCTCTCGAACATTATACAATACAACAAATTCCCGCAAAACGCAAATAAATATAGTAATACCTATATTGATTATCTTAGTTCTATAATACGTCTCGTCCCTTTTCAGGGTTCTTCAAAAGTCTTCACGAAGCAAGCATTTGTCAAGGGCAAAATTCAATGCTACAATAGGAAGGTTATGACAAAACTCAATAGAAAACGATCTTGTGGTATTCTGGCTCATATAAGTTCTCTTCCATCTCCGCACGGTATTGGTGATATCGGGCCCTCAGCGTGGGCATTCATCGACTTCCTGGAAGAGAGCGGCCAGAACTTATGGCAATTCCTGCCAACAGTTCCGACAAATCCTATTTTTGACAATTCGCCCTATATGGGCAACTCTGCATTTGCCGGTTCTCCCCTGCTCATTTCCCCTGATCTTCTTGTGAAAGATGGGCTTTTAACACAGATTCCAGATAAGCCTGATTCCTTTTCTGAATACCTGACTTCTTTTGAGGCAGTTACAAACTACAAAAAAGAACTGCTACAAAAGGCATTTAAGGCATTCTCAAAGGATGATCCGCAATTTATATCGTTTCTAAAAAATACATCCTGGCTCCAGGACTATTGCCTGTTTATGAGCCTGAAGGATAAATATAACCAAAAAGGGTGGTTTGACTGGCCAGCGGATATCGCAAGCAGAAAGCCTGCAGCGATTGCAAAAACCGTAAAAGAGCTGGACAATCAGATTTCCTATTATGCTTTTGAACAATTTATATTTCACAAACAATGGAACCTCCTCAAACAAAGAGCAAAAGATAAAGGCGTTCGTCTTATTGGCGATATCCCTATTTATGTCGGCTGGGATAGCGCTGACGTATGGGCAAACCAGGAGATTTTTGAATTAAACAAAAAAACTCATGCTCCCGTAAATGTAGCAGGAGTTCCACCTGATTACTTTTCCAAAACTGGTCAACGCTGGGGCAATCCGCTTTATCGCTGGAACAATAAAGATATAAAAATAGACGAAAAGCTCCAGCAGTGGTGGGTCATGCGTTTCAAAGCCATGTTTTCCCTGGTTGACACTGTTCGGGTCGATCACTTTAGAGGCTTTGAAGCATACTGGTCGATCCCTGCTGCTAACAAAACAGCAATAAATGGCAAGTGGATTAAAGGGCCTGGAAAGAAATTCTTTGATTCGTTACAAAAACAGCTTGGAACACTAGACATTATAGCTGAAGATCTCGGAGAAATTACCCCTGAAGTTATTCAGCTACGAGATGATCTTGGTTTTCCGGGTATGAAAATTCTCCAGTTTGCTTTTGATCAAAATCGAAAAAATGCATTCCTACCTTTCAACTATCAAACCAGCAACTCTGTAATTTATACCGGAACACACGATAACGATACTACTGTTGGCTGGTACCTCAGTAAGCAATTGAGCAAGCAACAGCGTCTGGAAATAAAGCAATACTGCAATAAAGACAATGCCGACATAGGAGAAATCCACAAAGATCTGATATACCTGGCCCTTTCTTCCGTTAGTGACTACGCAATTATTCCATTGCAGGATATATTGGGGTTTGGCAATGATTGTAAGATGAACAGCCCCGGCAGCAAAGAAGGAAACTGGCGCTGGCGTTGTGCAGAACGTTTTTTGACTGCGGATGTTAGCGTTTGGCTACGCAGCCAATGTGAACTTTATGGCCGCACCCATCCTCCTAAGAAACTGGTAAAGAACGAAAAACAAGAAAAATGAAAAACCTCTTTATCCTCGGCAGTCCACGAAAAAACGGTAATTCGGCAACCATGGCCAAGACCGTTGGCAACACACTATTACAAAAACAAAACAACAGTGTAGAATATATTTACCTCAACAGCCTCAACATTCAACCCTGCCAGGGGTGTGGCGCCTGTAGTAAAACTGGTGACTGTATTTTAGAAGATGATATGCGTGAACTTAGTATCAAAACAGAAGAAGCTGACAGGATCTTTTTTGTCAGCCCCATATATTTTTATTCTGTTACCGCACAGTTAAAAACCTATATTGACAGGTGTCAGCCACAATGGGCTAAAAAATATCTTCTTAAGAAAAAAGACAACGTCCCTTTAGAGCGTGCAGGCTATCTCCTTTCTTGTGCTGCCACAAGCGGAGCGAAACTTTTTGAAGGTTCGGAACTTATTATCAGATGTTTGTGTGACACTTTGCACTTACAGTATGGCCAGCCTTTACTGATCAAAAACGCTGAAAAAGAAAATGCCATCCAAAACAATACAAACATGATTGCAAACTGCATTACTTTTGGAAATGAACTGTTGAAGGTATCCGACAAACCTAAGCTCGACATCTCTTGAACAAAAGCTTGACAAGATCCTGCCAAACAGGTAAAAACGCTGTCTATCATGGCCCCATCGTCTAGCGGTCAGGACACCGGCCTCTCACGCCGGGAACAGGG
>JAOZLM010000268.1 GCA_029934815.1 Desulfocapsa sp.
TTCGATGTTCAGCGTTCGTCTTTTTCGATCGATATTCTCATTTTAAAACCCGCATGCAGTGCGCTACGTTCAAAAATCAGAATCCAGGTACCCAAAGCTGAATATTCAGCGATTTTTTCGTTTGCTTTTTCTTCCCTGTACTTGATGTCAAGATATTGCCGACTCTGTGTTGAACTCCACGCACCTAGGTGGTAATCGTTCTTGTTAGGTTAGGCAAGCTGACCTTCAAAGTAGGTAAAAATAGACAAACGAATGCTTCGCGTATTTGCATTTACTGTTATATCAATTGGTTACTTTGTACTATGCTGCTTTTTTCCTCTCAAACATTTCCTTCTGTTTCGGGGCGCTCTTGGATTGCTTTCTTCTGAATCCTGCCATTTTTATCAATAATACTGTAATGGACGCCAAGGTACATCGAGCCATAGTCGCATGTTGACTACGTACCCAAACTGTTTCCATGCCTGTTTGGTTTTTCAAGAGGTTGAATGGCCTCTCGCAATTCTTGCGTATATCATGAGCCTGTTGTAAGCCAGGAGCATGAAAAAGAATTTGCTGAAACAAGCCACGATCTACCGGAACAAACCGGCTCTGTAGGCAAGAGCTACAAAGAGCGTGACCAGTGAAAAACGCAATGAAACCAGACTGTTGCCCAAAACGGCATTGTGCAAAATGGCATGACTATTGCTATGGTTTTACTCTTTTCTAAGCCAGATCTTCCCTTATTCCTTAAAAAACCTATAGGTCCTGAGGCGAAGCCGAAGAATTGTTTCTTTACGCCCCTCAGAAAACATCAAATAGCATGAAAAAGTGTCCATCATTAATCGTGCTTCGGCTCAACAGCAGACCCTGTCTGGAGAAGACATTCCATTAGCTGCAAGAATTGTGGCCCTGGCCGACGTATTTGGTGCTCTCAGCTCAAGTCGTTGTTACAAAGAGGCATGGGACAAAGAAAAGGTTTACGGAATTATCAAAAGTGAAAGGGGCAAACATTTCGATCCTGAACTGGTTGATACCTTTTTCGAAATCACGGATATTCTCCGCGCTATTCAGAAGAAATTTCAGTAAGAAGCAAGACGACTACTTGCTTGCTTCTTCTTCGGCCATAAATGTCGGGCGCTGTTCTTTCGCATAAGAAACGCGCCCTTTTTGTTCGAGTTTTTCAGCAAATGCATCCAGCATTGTATCATCTGTAAATGCTTCCACATCCAGCTGTTCAAATCGGCAGTTACAGTGATTGAGCTGTCCGCCACACCATGGACAAACCTCAACAGGGCAGCCTAGAGTATGCATGCCTCCTGTTTTTACACCACAGGATGGACAAAGGTTCTCATCCATTCGCTCCAGTGGCAAATACTCCCTGCACTTTTCAAGATCCGAATGTACCTTTGCAAAGCTTTTACTGTCTGCATACCCAAAAAACTTTAAAAGCTGTTTGTCATCCAGTCCCTTTTCCCATTCTGAGAGAAAGAGACTTTCGTCATCATTGGTCACATAAAAATAATGATGTCCGGTGGTGGAGAGCAGCATCAGAAAAACCTGCTCTCTTTCTTCCAATACAGCAATTTTAATCAGCGCTTCCTCGTTAGCATTGGGCAGAGTCTGGTAATAATCTTTTATAATTCCAAGTGCAAAAAAGTCTCCGGAAAATACCTTCAGTAGCTTATATGCTGCTTCAAGCTCCTCCGGTGGCACTGCGTACGGAATAAGAACGTTGATGTCTTCTTTGAGCTTTCCTAAACGTTCATCAGTTTGCATTTGTTTCTCCCCTGACGCGTTGCTGCCAGATTGCAGTTTCTGCTGCCATATCCTTAGCCTGACTGATGGCAGTAACCACTGCCACACGTTTGGCACCAGCTGCCAGGATTGCATCCAGATGCTGTAATTTAATGCCTCCCATCACGGTGAAGGGAAGTGAACAGTGTCTTGAAAAGGTACCAATTCCATCGACTCCCAGAAAATGATGCAACCCCTCTTTTGTGCCGGTTTCGAAAAGTGGGCCGATATTATAATAGGAAACAGCACTTCTATTCTGCTCTACAGCTTTACCAAGAATTTCAGTTTGCTCTTCAGTATTACAGGAATGCCCAATCAAAATATCTGGCGCCAGTTTTCTGATTTCTTCGGCTGGCAGATCTTTCTGCCCGACATGCATACCGTCCGCATCTGTAAGTAACGCAATATCCAGACGATCATTTAGAAAAAACAAAACACCTGCTTCACTTGTTTGTTTACGAAAATAACGAGCTTTAGCCAACAACTCACGGTCATTACTCTCCTTATCCCGAAGCTGAACAATCCGGGCACCACCAGCGATTACCTGATCCAGCCATTCGCAGTCACTGCGTCCTGCTGCAAGTTTTTCACAGCTTACCGGATACACACCAACTTCCTCTTCAAATTGCGTCAGTCGTTTTGTGTATAGTTCCTTATTGCTTACACCCTGTGGTATTCTCATATTTATCGACATTATCCCAAAACTTGCTTTTACAGAGCTTTTCTGTTAGGTTAGATCCCTTGAGGAGCCAGTTTGCTTTGCCGCCCATGGTAAAGTTTCCACACGACGGCCACCCCTTTCCCTTGCAGCCACAAACATAAATAACTCGCCATACATCCTTTCGAGCGACAGAAACATAGGTACACGATGTCAAAAAAACATGCAACACTGACCATAGAAGACAAGAAGTACAAACTCCCAATCGTCCTTGGAACAGAAGGCGACAAAGCCATAGATATACGTAAATTACGCAAAGAAACCGGGTATATCACCCTTGACTCAGGATATATGAACACCGGTTCCTGTCGTTCTGATATCACTTTTCTTGACGGTGAAAAAGGAATTCTTAATTACCGGGGGTATCCTATTGAAGACCTCGCTGAAAAATGCTCTTTTGTTGAAGTTGCCTACCTGATCCTGATCGGAGAATTACCCACACGAGAACAGTTAAATGACTTCCGGGCACTGCTCTCTCGTTTCGCTCTGGTCCACGAAGATCTGATCCACTTTTTTGATCACTTCCCTCCAAAAGCATCTCCCATGTCTATTCTCTCCACCATGGTAAATACACTCAACAATTTCTACCCTGAAATGACCGGAGAGAGTGATGAGGATTTGCTGATTATCTCTGCCCGCCTGCTCTCAAAAATCAGAACACTCGCAGCCTTTTCCTACAAGAAATCCGAAGGGCATCCACTGGTTTATCCTCGTTATGATCTTTCGTACTGCGGTAATTTTCTGAATATGATGTTTGATAAACCTGTCAGGCCGTATGTGGTTCATCCTGAAATTGTTGCCACCCTCAACAAACTGCTCATTCTCCATGCGGATCATGAACAGAATTGTTCAACATCCACGGTACGACTGGTTGGTAGTGCAGGAGTAAATCTCTACACTTCCATCTCTGCCGGAATCAGTGCCCTCTGGGGACCACTGCATGGTGGTGCAAACTCGGCTGTTATTGAAATGCTTGAAGGTATTCGAACCGACAATAATGATTTTCAGAAATATATCAACAAAGCTAAGGATCCCAAAGACCGTTTCCGTCTCTCCGGATTTGGCCACAGGGTATATAAAACATTTGATCCACGGGCAACAATCATCAAAAGTGCCTGCACCAAGACCCTTGAAGTGCTACAAGTGGAAGATCCACTTCTTGAAATCGCCATGAAACTGGAAGATATTGTCAGACATGACGATTATTTTATCAGCCGTAATCTCTACCCAAACGTCGATTTTTATTCAGGAATTATTTACCGGGCCATGGGGATTCCCACCAATATGTTTACGGTAATGTTTGCCATGGGTCGACTTCCCGGCTGGATTTCTCATTGGAGTGAAATGATGCAGGACACCGACGACAGACGTATTGGACGTCCACGGCAGGTGTATGAAGGTGCTGTACAGCGTGAGTTTGTTCC
>JAOZLM010000269.1 GCA_029934815.1 Desulfocapsa sp.
AAGGTATCTATGTTGATGGTCTGCCCAGTACTGAATATTCTAAGCTTCCCGTTATTCGAAAATAACAATCAGATGATAACCTTAATTAATGCATGGAGAAGTCGTCCAGGCATAGCCCAGTCCTATACATTATCGAACCCCTGTTACCAACTGCTCTAAATTCTTAAATAAACTGAGGATGGCTTTTAATCACCCTGATGAAATTATCCACTAGCATGGGATTATAAACAGTCCCCTTACCTTCTCTTAATACATCAAAAACACTTCGGACGGACTTCGCTTCCTGGTATGAGCGATTACTTCTCATAGCGTCAAAGGTATCTGCAACGGCGATCATCTGACTGACCAGATGCATTTTAAATCCCCCTCCGATGGCAGGATATCCTTGACCATCGTATTGCATATGGTGTTCAAGAGCGCCTAGAAATGCCAGTCGGGGAATATTTTTTAAGCCAAGGAGATAACTTGCCCCCTTAACCGAATGCATCTTAATTTCATTTTCTTCGGCAAGACTCAACGTCTCCACTTTATTCAAAAGACCCGAGGATAAAAATATTTTCCCCACATCGTGCAGACTTGCCGCCACGCCAATCCGTTGCAGTGTTTCTCCAGTAAACCCAAGGGCAGCAGCCTGAGCAAGGGTGAGGATACACACATTAACAACATGGGTAAACGTGTAGTCATCTGCTTCTTTTTGATTTGCTAACATTGCTAGTGGATTCATGTTTTTAGCAAAACATTGTACAAAAACAGTGACAACATTCTCCACATCCCGGGTTTCGCATTGGCCAAAACGTTTTATTTTATCATAATACTCTTTAATGATATCCAGGCGTTCAGTTGCCATGGAGTTTAGGATTGAGAGAGCTTTCTCAACCTCACCCTTCTGATGCTTTCCTTTTTCCTGATCAGAGCCGTTATCTGCTTCTGAATCACCTCTCGAGGAGGGGCCCCGCTCCTTTTTCAGGCCAACCTTTCCAGCCTTAATAGACGTTCCGTTGAATAGTTGCAGTACTTCTTTTTCCAGACTGGCAAGATCTGCCACAAATTGACGAAGTTCACTCTTTTTCATACCTTGCCGAAAGGTCACAAAGCCAACTTCTTTTTCCTGCAGAATTTTAATAAATAAAGAAAATTTCTTTTGCTCGCTAGCACGAACAGCCTTATTGTTAATGATCAAATCATTTTCAATGAGTAACAGAGTTATCTCCGGCCGTACCGAAAAAGCTGCCATAAACTCTTTGAAAAGTTGTCCTAACTGCAATTCCACCTGGGCATGCTGCCAACTGTAGAGGCGAACATTACTGACAATGATCCTGATGTGAGATAGAATCTGTAAAATTTGTTTTGCATATTCGCCCTGATTCATGAATGTTTTCCCTTGGCTGTACGAGACAAAAGAGATTTGCAAGTCTGTTTGATTTCCTGCTGCTTGCTTTTCAGCCCTTTGCGGCATAAAGGAGTAATAGATTCCGATGGATACGTTGAAAGGGATCGGAAAAGTGCAATTTTCATATTAGCAATTTCCCTCCCGTGTAAAATAAATTTACTTTCAGCCAGTTTCTCCAGAAAAGGCAGAGCGGAAGGATCAGCAATGCCGCTAAGAGCAAGGATGATTCTATTATTTTGCTGAATTACTGCCTGTCTCAAACAACGGTAACTTAAAAGGTCAAGCAGGTCAGGCAATAATTCAATTGTTTTGAATCTCCAGATGAGTGTCATAGCTGAAGCCATAGTAGTTTCATCAGAAGAATGTAGCATATCCCGTAAGAATTGAATCGCACCATTGTCCTGCCCTGGAAGCAACACGGCAAGAGTTTCCATCCGAACGGTATCATCGTGATGAGTAAGCAAGGGGTGGAGTAACGGTGCAGCACTGCCTACACCCACCTCTTTGACCAAAGCCAGGAACAATAATAATATTTTGGCCTTTTCCCTTGGAATCCTCCGTACAACTTCTGCCAGAGTTTTGATGCGATATTTTTGAAAAAATGAAACAAGCTCCTCCCGGAGAAGTAAACCTTGTTCATCACAATAAAACCCAAGCAGTTCTGGAACGGCTTGCTCTCCACGCTCTATCAGTGCCTGAACAACCGTAATTTTCTCTTCACTGGATGCTTCCACAAGTAATGCTGCAATAGATTCAACATACTCACTTCCTTCAATTCTCTTTAAAAAGTTTCTGGCCAGACTCTGCATAGCCGGGGAATGATGACTTGCAGCATGTTTAGACAGTAACTCGTAAATTGTATCCACCAATGCAAAGTTGCCAAACGATGGTAATTCTAAGGCAATTTCAATGATTTTTTGCCCGTACCGCGAATAATCCTCCTCATTTTCAGTTACCCCCATCAGCGCAAGTATCAGATGCGTTGTATGTTCAATCAAATAATCATCCTCAAGACTTGCTTCATGATCTTTGAGAATAAAACCAGCGGGCGGGTGTAATGGATTTTGATTTTGACCAAGTACTTGTATCAAGTCTTCATACTCATGATCCATATAATCTTCACGTTTCTCCCTGGCCATAAGAGTTTGCATGTCATGAGAGGAGATATCCTTATTTACATCCAGAGCTTTTCCGGTTTGCCCAACAGACAATCCCTGAACCAGAGAAAGAAGCGCTGGAGAGATTTCCCTGTCTGCCTCACTGACCATGCCCAGCAGATCAGACACCATTGTTGAAGAGAGTTGAGACAAGAGCTGTGGGGGGCGATCACTGACTATGTTTTCCTGGCACTTATCAAGGGTTGTCTCCAGAAACTGTTTGCGAATATTTGGATTTAGTTCGTTTAACAAAGTCCGTATCAAAGCGACCTCTTCCTCATCCACAAGCCTTGCGTTGACAGGCTTCTCCGAATTGTCATAGTTCCGCTCTGTCTCATTCATTGCTGAACCGAGCATCCCGTCCAGCATTAAGCCAAAATTATGGAGACTGGTTTGAGTATCTAATTTGTTATCATTAATAAATTTTGCAAGCTCAACGGGATCTCTTGCCAACGCCCCTTCAGCAGTATCATCAGAGTTATGTTGCTCACGAAAAGATTCTCGCATCAAACGTGTGGTAAAATCAACCCAAACACTATCTCGCCGACCTTTTTGTACCACTGACTGTTCAATATTTTTTCCACTTTTATCTGAAAGTTGGAATAAATTGTAATTAATGGTGAGAAGATCAATATGCTTACAACCAGTATTAAGTAATTCCTGTTGAATGCCCTGCTCGTCAGCATCTTTTCCAGAACTCCCAGATAATACCTGGAAAAAAGAATTCAAAGATTTCTTTTCAAGCCCTTGGTGGAAAATAATGGTGGCAATCCCTTGTTCACTCAATATTTTAGCAAGAGTCGTTAGTGACTGGTTATTTGATCCAATGGGAAGCTCATCAAAAACAAAAACATCCTTGGCGATACCAAAAACGAGTGGATTTTGTGTCTGTAGTTCTATAACAATAGCCTTATAAACCTGATCCAGGCAGCGATCGAGCTGCTGATGCCCCGGAGGATAAATACCTATGTTTTTTAGAGCGATAAAACAACTGGAAAGAAGAGCGATATAGCGGACATTAGCTTGCGATTCCCGCAAACCATCAGAAGCAGAATTATTTGAATTAAACGTTGGTTTTTCCTGTTTCATTGCACAATCCTGCAATAGATACAAATCAAGAAGTAGAAATCAAAGTGACACGACACATGATTGTATAAGAGACAAACACCTGTTCACCATGAATTACTGATACTATACTAACAGGATGCTATTCCACAAGAAAATTAAACAAGGAATAAGCCTGGACTTCTCAAGCAGGCAGCAAACAGAATTTTGCTCAATAGGCAATAGACATAAACTCATCACTGGCCAGCCAGCCACTACGCCCCGTTTCATCTTTTATCAGAGTATAATTATTGTGTT
>JAOZLM010000270.1:0-1756 GCA_029934815.1 Desulfocapsa sp.
GGCCGACACCAATTATATATAATGTAGCACTCATAGTTGTATTCTTTTTGTTGTTTGAGTTAGTGATATTTAAACTGAATCTGAGGTCTGTTCTGGTCTGTTTTGGAAATATGCTCCACCTCAACAGAAAAGACATCCTGTAACATTTCTTTTGTGAAAACTGTATTTACATCGGCATTAGCTGCGATGTGTCCATCTTGTAAAACAATACATTTATCACAAAAAGCAGCAGCCAGATTAAGGTCATGGATTGCAGCTATGACAGTGAGGCCATGATCATTTACCATATTGCGGATTACCCGCAAAATACCAATGGTATGGTTGATATCAAGGTTAGACGTTGCCTCATCAAGGATTAGCACTTCAGTATCCTGAGCAAGTGCCCTCGCCATAACCACCCTTTGCAATTCGCCGCCGGAGAGTGCACTGACTGCTCGTGAAGCAAGTTGTGTAATATCCATGGTTCCCATCGCTTTGTCCACCTTTTTGTGATCTCTTTCTGCCGGTGTGGAAAATCGTGGAATATGCGGATGCCTGCCCATAAGCACAACATCACGTACAGAGTATTCAAAATCCATGGTAAAATGCTGGGGAACGAGAGCTATGCGGCATGCCAGTTCCTGCTTTGAATAGCTGTTTATGTCTTTGTCCTTAAACTGCACGGTGCCAGAGTTGGCAGGAAGTCCACCGGTGAGCAGCTCAAGTAGTGTTGATTTACCACTGCCGTTGGCACCGATTAAGCCATAAAAAGTGCCTTTGTTCAGTTCAAGTTGTAGATCCTTAAAAACGCTATTTTTACCGTAGGAAAAAGAGAGGTCTCTTATATGAAAAAGAGTATCCATCTTTATTTTGCCAACTGTTTTTTACGGAAAATATAGCAGAAAAAAGGGCCGCCAATAAGGGATGTCAAAACACCAATGGGGATTTCAGACGGCAGCCAGGCACGGGTAATTGTGTCTGCACCAAGGAGCAGAATGGCACCCCCCAGAAAACACGCTGGTAAAAGTAGTCTGTTATCAGGCCCTAAAATCATGCGCAGCAGGTGAGGGATGATTAGTCCCACAAATCCAATAATTCCTGAAACAGATACTGCTACAGCTGTAACGAGTGATGCACAGACCAGAAGCTGTTTTTTTACCCTTGCTGTTTCAACACCAAGGGTATCCGCTGTGCGTTCACCAAGGGCCATAATGTTTAAATCACGGGCATAATAAAGCATAAAGAAGAGTCCGGGAATTATCACAACAAAGGTGGTTGCAACATCAGCCCAGCTCCGTCCAACAAAACTGCCCATCAGCCAGAAAATAATGATGCTTACCTGTTCATCTGCAAGATATTTGATGAAACCGATACCGGCAGACAGAATGGAGGCAATGATAACACCTGAAAGGATAAGGCTGTTTGAAGAAAGGCGATTATCTGTTGACGCTAAAGAAAACACACCAATCAGTGTTGCCATGGCACCAAAAAATGCAAAAATGGGGATAGAAAACCAGGTAGGAATAGCAATGCCGAAGATCGTTAAAATAATCGCAAGAGATGCTCCAAAAGCGGCACCCGAAGAAATTCCTAAGGTATAAGGATCAGCAAGTGGGTTGAGTAAAATAGCCTGAAAAACAGCCCCTGCCACGGCCAGCCCCCCACCAACAAGAGCAGCGGTAAGAATTCGCGGTAGACGGACTTCCATAACTACAAAGGGATAGGTCGGATTTATCCCATCTGTTGTCAGCCCAAAGAGTCTTGCGTATAAAATTTC
>JAOZLM010000270.1:1856-3900 GCA_029934815.1 Desulfocapsa sp.
TTTAAGGCCTGGGCTGATATCGAATCTACTTTGCAGCGCCGTGCTGATCTTATTCCTAATCTTGTTGAAACTGTTAAGGGCTACGCAAAGCACGAGCAGGAGACATTACAGGGGGTAATTGATGCAAGAGCAAAAGCCGGTTCCGTGCAGGTCTCTGCAAAAGATCTGGGGAATCCTGCTGCCATGCAACAGATGCAGGCTGCACAGGGTGGGCTTACTTCTGCACTTTCCAAGCTGATGCTTGTTGTTGAACGGTATCCTGATTTGAAAGCGAATCAGAATTTTCTCGATTTGCAAAATCAACTGGAAGGTACAGAAAATCGAATAAGTGTAGCTCGTCAGCGTTATAACGCTGCTGTTTCTGATTTCAACGGTGCAATTCGTCGTATGCCCGCAAGCCTCACCAATAAATTTTTACTCCACCTTGAACGAAAAGAATACTTTAAAGCTGATGAGGGCGCGAAAACAGCTCCCAAGGTGACTTTCTAGATCATGCTTAACAGACGTCTTCTTTTATTTCTCTGTTGTTTTGGGCTGCTCCTGTTAAGTCGTCCGGCAACTGCACTTGAAGTGCCGCCACTGAACGCCAGAGTGAATGATACTGCCGGGATGTTTTCACAGCAGGTTGTCTCTCAAACGGAAAATATCCTCAGCCAGTTTGAAGCATCTGATTCTACACAGATAGTTGTACTCACTGTTCCGTCCCTTGAAGGAGATATACTTGAAGAGTATTCCATGCGAGTTGTGGAAGCATGGAAAATTGGACAAAAAGGGCTGGATAACGGAGCCTTGTTGCTGATTACAAGAGATGACAGGCGACTGCGAATAGAGGTGGGATATGGACTGGAAGGGAGTCTGACAGATCTCACTGCCGGACGGATTATCGGCCAGGTAATTGTTCCGAATTTTAAAAAAGGTGATTTTGATGCGGGCCTTAGCGCTGGCGTTCAGGCGATGATCCAGGCTGTTCACGGCGAGTTCACAGCTTCCGAGGCAGCACCTTCTAAGCCTCAAGGAAGTGATCCTGCGGGGCTGATTTTCCTGATGATTTTTGTCTTCACTGCTATTTCAAAAATGTTTCATGGCAAAAAGACCACAGCAGCACTGGCAGGTGGGGTGATTTCTCCAATTCTTGGATTTATAATGCTCCCTCAGCTCGGAATGTTGCTTCTTGGACTGATTCCTCTGGGGGCTCTTGGCGGTTTATTTGTTTCCTCGCTTTCCGCGTCTTCTGGTGGGGGAGGGGGTTTCTACATGGGAGGCGGTGGGTTTGGAGGATCCTCGGGCGGATTTGGTGGAGGATTCGGAGGCGGTGGTGGCAGTTTTGGTGGTGGCGGCGCATCTGGAGGATGGTAAAATGAAAAACAAAAAAAGAACAATGGCGGCCATGTTTTTCAGCCAGGACGAGCAGCAGAAAATCTGCAAGGCAGTGCAGGATGCTGAAAGAAAAACGTCAGGTGAACTTGTACCCATGCTGGTTTGTGACAGCCACTCCTATCCACTTGCAGCAGTTCGTGGAGGTACTCTTGTCGCATTAATCCTTTCTATCCTTCTCACTGACACTGTGGCCGGTATGTTTTGGCTTCACTCCTCTAATATGTGGGTTTTTCTTTGTCTGTTTTTCCCCCTGTACTGGCTGGCAAATATGTTGATCAGTAATAATCCTGTTTTAAAACGGCCCTTTCTCTTTAATGACGAAACAGAGATTGAAGTTCAAAATGCTGCCTTTGCCGCCTTTTTTGAGGAACGTCTCTATAAAACAAGAGATGATAATGGAATACTGATCTATATTTCACTCCTTGAACATCGTGCCTGGATTCTGGCAGATAGTGGAATTAATGAACGGATTGAAAGCGGACAGTGGGATGCGGCATTACAGCTTATTACCACCGGCATTAAAGAAGGGCATGCTTGTGATTCCCTGTGTCTGGCCATTGAGATGATAGGTGATATTCTTGAAAAAGAGTTTCCTGTTCGGGATGATGACCAGAATGAGTTGCATGATCTCATTATACGCTGATGGCTAAGTAAAAACTCTTCATCT
>JAOZLM010000271.1 GCA_029934815.1 Desulfocapsa sp.
ACATAATTTCGAGGATCCAACAATGACCGGTGGATTTTTTGCAGTCTTAGACGATATCGCCACACTTCTGGATGACGCAGCAGCAATGAGTAAAATTGCTGCCAAGAAAACAGCAGGAATACTGGGTGATGACCTTGCGGTAAATGCAGAAAAAGCAACAGGCTTTCTGGCTTCACGGGAACTACCTGTCCTGTGGGCAATCACCAAAGGTTCCTTTTTAAATAAGCTGATAATTGTACCGCTCGCACTTATTCTCAGCGCATTTGCCCCATGGCTGATCATCCCCATACTACTGATGGGGGGAGCTTACCTGAGTTATGAGGGAGTCGAAAAAATTTTCCACGTACTTACTCAGAAACCTCACACCAATCACCCCGTAGCAGAAACTGTCATCGACGAGGCTGAGATCCTTAAAGTTGAAAAAAACAAAATAAAATCAGCAGTACGTACCGACTTTATTCTCTCCATTGAAATTGTTGTAATTGCACTAGGTACAGTTATGGATCAGTCACTGATGATGCGGATAATAGTGGTAACCCTGATTGCAGCCCTTGCAACAATTGGGGTATACGGGCTGGTAGCACTAATTGTGCGTATGGATGATATTGGTTTCCACCTGATTGAAAGAGCAAAAAAGCTACAGGGAGTACTACAGAAAGCTGTCGCACAAATGGGATCGCTACTGGTTGCTTCACTGCCCATCGTAATTCGTACATTGGGTATTGTTGGTACCATTGCAATGCTACTTGTAGGTGGTGGGATGTACAGCCATAATATTCCGGCAGTCCATCATGCTGTGGATTTTATGCCTTTGCTCCTGGCAAATTTACTGCTCGGTATTGTGGTCGGCGGAATTGTTCTAATGGTTCAATTATCCGTACAGAAAATCAGGGGAAAAGCACCAATAGCACACGCCGGGGAATAGAGCATCCGCCACAAAACAATCCTCCTCGATGCCTCATCTGCTATTCTTTTGGCAAAGGCCGGGTTTCATAAAGAAATAGCGGAATCTTACTCCATCCTCATGTCGGATTCTGTTTTTGATGAAATAACCGGTAAAGGACTACCCGGTTCAGATGAATTCAAACAATTGCTGCAGGAAAAACAGCTGATAACCCTGCCTGTGGTAAATGGGAGTGTGCCTAATGTCCAGTTACAAAAACTGGACAGAGGAGAACGAGACACCATCCTGCTTTTCAATAAAGGACTTGGTGATTTTGTTGTTACCGATGACGGGGCTGCTGCCAGATATTGTCTTGGCAGGAAAATCCCCTTTGTAAACAGCCTGCTGTTACTCCGTCTTCTTCGCCATTCTTCGATTATAAGTGACAGTTCCTATACAACGGGATTTGTATTCCTCCTGAATATTGGACGATACTCAGAAAAAGTCATCGAATATGCCCGGAGCTGTCCTGATGAAGAACTACTGTTTTTTCTTCCCTGAAAAACAATCCCTGACTCTCACAAAGAATTCCTCCCGGCACATATTTTCAATTTCAAGCAGATGTTTGAAGGCCTCATTAAAATCATCTTTTGCCACAGTAAACAAGCCATGTCCCCAAACGATTACACCTCGTTTATTTTGAATTGCAGGCGGCAGGGTATGGCAGAGACCGGTTGGGCCGGTGCCAACTTCACCGGGAACAATGGGAACATCCTTAATTAATCGTTTTTTACTGCATTTTATATGGCATTGATCACGGTTGATGCAATCGAAATCACTGCAATCCATGGACAAAATAACCGCAAACTTTGGATGCCCATGGAGGATGGCACGGTTATCTGTATTTTTATAAATTTCATCATGTGCCACCAGTTCACTGGAGGCAGTTATCCCTGCACAGGAGGAGTCATCCATGGGGCATGGGTCGATGCAACCGGCCAATTCATCAAGGGAGCTGCCGGTCTGGCTAATAAAAATTGTCTGATCATGGCGATAGGAGATATTGCCAAAATAGGAATCGACCAGTCCGTAGTTCACCGTAAAATGCCCAGCCTGGATGATTGCCTGATAGATTTGCTGTTCACTGCTAAATGGGCCGACTTCCAATGCTGGTGTTGTCTTCTGTGGCGATTCAAGCAACGCAACCGCCTTGTCGAAGGCTTGCTGCTGTTCTTCTGTAATTCTATCTTGTCTGCAACCCGACAGATAGTCTGCAAAAAAGAGGACAAAAGCACTGAAACAAACGGAGCTGAGGCTGACAAATGCCTGTTCAGGGCTGACGCCTCCAAAGGTAATCAGACGAATACCATCACCTGAAGCAACAACCACAGATTTACGTTTGCGCAGGTGGGTGAGGATTGATGCAGAGGCAAAATCACTGATCACTGGTACATCATGAAGAAAGGTGCGTGTTTCACAATCACCTGGCGTTATGGTTTCGGGATAACGGCTGGTCAGAAAGCGAAAAATTGTCAGATAAGGTTCTGCCGGTTCAGCACAAATCAAAGAGTTTATGTTCATGCCAGCCAGAACCTGTTCCAAAACAGGAATATCGTTATCAGACCGATTCCAGATTAGCTCATCATCCAAGCCACAAACCAGAGGATTGTCAGCAAGTCCTGCAGCAATTAATTTCCCGGCGTATTTCTTTACGAGTTGTTCCATGCAAGACCCAGCTCTTCCGTTTTTTCTTTTGTTGCCCTGCCTTCCTGATCAAGTCCACGAATTTTGTAATAGCGACTGCGTGCCTCAAGAAAAGCATCGCGATCAAGAGAAGTTACTTCTATACCATTGCCACTTGTTCCAGCTTCCGTAAAGAAACGATCGGGCAAATCATCATCCTTTGCCTCAAATCCATTTAGACCATTCATCAAACGTTCATGGTAATAGATACGTTCTCCGATCTTCAACAAATCCTGAGCCGTAGCAGTAATTCCGGTAACAGCGCTGAACGCTCCGGCATACTCTTCAAGTCCGGCTCCCAAAAAGATGAATTTACAGGCCGTGAGTGAATCGATGACTGCATTCTGATCCTCTGCAATCTTAATTATTCTTGCCTTACCGCTATAGGTGAAACGATCTGTGGCAACGGGCTTTCGCAGGATTTCATGACTGACCGGATACGCCCGTAAGTGGCAGCCACCACGGGTGGCAAGAGCGTAGGCCAGAGACATTCCGTAAGCCCCCCGAGGATCATAGGCAGGTAGTTCCAGCCCTTTGACACTCATTGAAGCCGCTTGCTGGTTTTGGCTGGCGGCATAATGAAAAGAGCCCTTTCCAAGCTGCCTGCCAAGTTTTGTCGATCCCTGGCCGATTTCCTCAAGTAACTGAATAAGCTTGCCAGACAGATCCCTGATGCCGGATATTTCCTTATAACAAGCAAGCGTTGCAGCAGCAGAAATGGTATCCATTCCATAGCGGTTACAGAGCTGATTGGCCTGCATAACCAGATCCATATCCGTATTGTCAATTAAAGCCGTGAAATGAGACATGGTTTCAAACTCAGGCATGGAAGAACCGGCATACCCTGCACTTCGACCGATTTTTTTGCAACGAATATGGCAGCCCATACAGCCATGCTTGCCCGGATCATATTTGTTTTTATAGGCATGGGCATTGAGTTCGGAAGCCCGGCCAAAATGGGTTTTACGGAAGTTGTCCGTTGGCATCATACGCCGTGAATCCATCAAATCATAAATAGATCCTGTACCAAAACAGGAAAACCCGTGCTGCCCCATTAAGATTGGGGATGCTGCGGTAAGCCTGAGAATTTCCTCCCGGGCTGCAAGGAGTTTGTCTTTGTCGTGAATCCTGACTTTACCGCTGCCCTGCACAGACAGATATTTGAGCTTTTTAGCTGCGAAACAGAGACCGATTCCTGTTCGTCCGGCAACATGGTGTTTATCAACCATAAGGGCTGAAAAGCAGACTCCATTTTCTGCAGC
>JAOZLM010000036.1:0-4726 GCA_029934815.1 Desulfocapsa sp.
CGGAATCTTGTTGTTACAGCAACTTATAGATTCCGGATCAAGTCCGGAATGACAGTGCTGGAGCTTTTTACGAGTTTGTCAAAAGTAGTATGAATTACAATTCGGCAACAATCTCAACTTTTGCATTCAGATTTTGCATTTTCTCATTCACGGCAACTTTCTTTTTAAAACCATACTCAACAAGATATTTAATATCTGACCACATGGTTTCACTGCCCATGATAGCCACGATAATTTCATCATTTCCACGCTTAAATTTGCCGACATACGTCTGGCGCGCAGCATTAGTATAACCGGTTTTCCCACCAAGAGTTCCGTCAACCTGCCATAACGCTTTGTTGTGATTTCGCAGAAGCTTGCCTTCTGTGGTTCGAATCTTCACTCGTTTCATCCGCTTGGAAAAATCAGGATCCTGCATGGCATAGCGAAATATTGTAGCAAGATCTCGTGCCGTTGACTTTTGTCCCTTGGCGGTTAGTCCGGTGGCTGTTTTGCAAACAGTGTGTTTAGCACCCCACAGAGAAGCTCGAAGGGTCATCATCTGGGCAAATTTCTTCTCACTGCCAGCAATTTTTTCTGCAATGGCAACACTTGCATCATTCGCAGAAGCCAGTAACACTGCATTGATAAGGTCGTTTGCCTTGTACTGCTTTTTTTGGTCAAGATATACTTTAGAGCGGGGTTGTCTGGCGGCTTTACTGCTGACAGACACTTTATCCGTATTGGCAAGTGATTTGAGTGCAATCATGCCAGTGATAACTTTTATGGTGGAAGCTGGCTGACGCTGGCTGTCAGGATTTCTTGAGTAGAGTGTTTTTCCACTCACGGCATCAACAATAATGGCAGCACGGGAGGATATCTTTCTATTTAGTCGTTTTGTGGTTTTTGCAGTAACAAGCGGGCCTAGCCGTTTTTTTACATTATTGATATTATGGGGTTGTCCAAGGACAGGCCTTTTTTGTGCTGCGGACGCCTGAGTAGCTGCAACCGTTAAAAAAGAAGAAAAAGTGAGCAGAAAGGCAGCACAGAAAAAGAGCAAAAAGAAATTATATGATCGATAATTAGAGTGCATAAAAGAGACTAGTTTATGGTTGAAAGCCTGTGAGAACAACGACTATACTGTTCTTTTGTATAAGCTGAAGGGGAGCATGTCAAGGCAAAAATCAGTTTTCAGGTGTGAAATATGGTTTTTCTACACTGTTTTGTCTTACATCTTGTGGAACTTTCTGGCGGGAATGATACAATTTTCCGGTAAAAAAAAATTGTCATGAGAATGTGTTAGGACGTGTTTGCTGTGAGATGTCTTGCGTATGTGTTGGTTGTGGAAAAGAGTGATTTCTTGTAAATACCATTGGTAATTGACCAAAAAACGACTTTTATGTAATATGCCTCTGTCGTAACTATTATAAAATTTCTGATTATTTGTCTACATATGGAGTGCTTCATGTCGGAATCCAACGATGTACGGATGACTTTAAACTATACTCTTGATACAAGTATTGAAAAATATGGGGACCTTCCTGCGATTTGCATGGCCACCGAAACGCCATTAACTTACAGTGAGCTTGGCAAGCGGATTTTTGCTCTTGCTGCTCGTCTTGCATCAGATGGTGTTAAGAAAGGTGATCATGTCGCTCTGCTCGGAGAGAATTCTCCCAACTGGGGTGCCGCCTATCTTGCCATTGTTCGTCTTGGTGCCGTCGCTGTGCCTATTCTCCCTGATCTGCCGGAAGCGGATGTACACCATATCTTAAATGAGATGGCTGTTCCTGTTCTTTTTGTGACCAATCGACAAATTGAAAAAATTTATGAAATGAACAAGAAAGAATTGAAGCAGGTCATCACTCTTGATGACAGTGCTGCAACTCAGGATGTTATAGATGTAACGCATTTCACCACGTATCTTGAAGAATCTCTCGTAGTAAAAGAAAAGCTTGAAAGTGAAGGCAAACTCACTTTCGAAGAAGTAAAAGAAGACGATATCGCTTCTATTTTATACACTTCAGGTACTTCTGGATACTCTAAGGCTGTAATGCTCAGTCACAAAAATCTGACAGCAAATGCCTATTCTGCAGCAACCATGCTTAATAACGTGGGAGAAGGAACTGTCTTTCTGTCAGTTTTACCCATGTCTCACACCTATGAATTTACCCTTGGATTTATCTGTCCTCTTATTAAAGGATGTAAGATTGCTTATGCAGGGAAGACACCTACTCCTGCGATTTTACAACGATTATGTGCTTTTGAAAAACCTGGCGTAATGTTTGCCGTCCCCCTGATTATGGAGAAGATTTATAAAAAACGGGTTTTGCCTCAGATTGAAAAAAGTCGTTTTCTCTCCCTGCTCTGCCGCACTTCTTTTGGCCGTAAATTTGTGTATAAAAAGATTGGCGCAAAACTGGTGACCTTTTTCGGTGGTGAGTTAAAACTAATGGGTATTGGTGGTGCTGCTTTAAATCCGGAAGTGGAAAAATTCTTAAAAGAAGCTGAATTCCCTTATATAATCGGATACGGACTCACTGAATCAGCACCCATCCTTGCCGGTGGCCCTGTGGGTGACCCTACTATTGCTGTAGGTTCTACCGGTAAACCGTTCACTGGGGTGCAGATTAAAATAGCTGACCCGGATCCTGACACGGGCATCGGTGAAATCCTTGGCTGCGGTCCGAATATTATGAAGGGCTATTATCAGGATGAAGAAGCCACAGCAGAAGTATTAAGTGATGGCTGGCTGGCAACAGGGGATCTCGGCTTTATTGATGATGCCGGAAATCTTCATATTGCAGGACGCTCAAAAAATGTCATCGTAATGTCAAATGGTGAGAATGTGTATCCTGAACCCATCGAGCATAAATTGAATGCTTATAACTGGGTGGTTGAATCGCTTGTGGTAGAAAATAATGGCAAACTCGATGCCTGGGTGTATCCCGATTATGAGTTTATTGACGATGAAACGCAGGGGCAGTCACAGACTGAGCGTAGAGAACATATCAATAAGTATAGAGAGGTGATGAAGAAAGAAGTGAATAAAAATCTTTCCTCAGCATCCAGGTTGACGAAAATTGTTGAACGCCGGGAACCATTTATCAAAACAGCAACACATAAAATAAAACGTTATCTATACAATAGCATTGATTAGGCACAATTGATGGCGTCGTAAAAAGATACAACACGTCAATCCCGTCATTCCGGACTTGAGCTTTTTGCGAGCTTGTCAAAATTGATGAGCTCGTAAAAAGGTGAAATTACAGATGGCTAAGTAAAAAACTTCATATTCGAGGAACTTAAATTTGATGGAGTGAGGCGTACTTAAGTACGTCGTAACGACAGCAAATTTGAAGTGACGAAGAAGATGAAGAGTTTTCACCCGAAAAAAGGGTATAAATACGACGCCATCAAAATTAGTGATATGGAAGTGCTCGTTGGATAGTTTTAAGGGTAGAGAAGAGCTTACTAGATAAGTATTATAATAAAGAAGAGGGAGAAAAATGAAGAAGAAAATTTCCGTACTGGCTTTAAGTTCCATTCTGATCGCCGGTTCTGCATTGGCGTCAGGGTATCGAATTCCTGAACAATCTGTTGACTCTACTGCTAAGGCTGGAGCAAATGTTGCGTCTGCCACAGGAGCAGATATGAGTTTTTATAACCCTGCCAATATGTCCTGGGCAAAAGATACCTATCAGGTTGAAATGGATGTAAACTATATTCGTTTGCCCTCTGTTACCTATACTGATAGTCGTAACTCTTTGTATAATGGGCATTCCAAAGAAGAAAACTTTCTAGTCCCAACATTTTTCCTGGTTTCTCCTGATTATAATGATTTTCGTTTCGGTTTGTCCATGACAGCACCTTATGGCCTGTCAAAACGCTGGGATCAGATTTTCCCGAGATCAACTGCAGAAGAGTACAGCCTCAGTGTGCTTGATATGAATCCAAGCGTGTCCTATAAAATCAACCACATGTTCTCTGTGGCGGCTGGTGTACGTATGATCTATGGTACAGCGAAAGTAAGCAGTCACGCAGCTGTAC
The DNA here is from genome assembly GCA_029934815.1 of Desulfocapsa sp. Taxonomy (GTDB): domain Bacteria; phylum Desulfobacterota; class Desulfobulbia; order Desulfobulbales; family Desulfocapsaceae; genus Desulfocapsa. Next base: position 4,030 of record JAOZLM010000036.1, read on the forward strand.
CGGGACAGGGAACACTTTCCCGTGAGATGGATGGGGATACTTTTGAGTTTGGCTATAACCTGGCCATCTCTCATACGCCAAATGAAGATATGAATCTTTCGGTCACCTATCGTTCAAATGTTGACCTTGATCTTGAAGGTGATGTTGTTATGGGTACAACCATGGGTGGCCCATACGCCATGGCCACAGGAGGAGCTGTTTCGATTCCGGCACCTGCTGTCCTCAGTGTCTCACTGGCTTATGATTTTGGTCCGGCTACTGTTGAGCTTGCCTGGGACAGAACCTTCTGGTCAGAATATGAGTCGATTGAATTCCAGTATGATGCTCCGGTTATGCACCCTGTGTTGAATCAATTTTTCACCCCTGCCGTTCCTAAAAACTGGGATGACTCCGATGCGTACCGTATCGGTCTTGATTACAGACTGGATGGTGGCGTGACTCTGATGGCTGGTTTTGCTTATGATAAAACACCTATCCCTACAGATACATTAGGGTTTGAGCTGCCTGGTAGTGATGCCTGGTTATATTCCTGTGGTTTCAAATATCAACTAACCGAAGCAGTAGAGCTGGGCTTTGCTTATCTGTATGATTACAAAGAGAGTCGAACGGTTGTTAATGGTTCCCCAACTAGTGGCATTAACGGAGAGTTTACTGACTCCGCAGCACATTTGATGAGCATGGGACTTAAATACGATTT
>JAOZLM010000036.1:4826-12269 GCA_029934815.1 Desulfocapsa sp.
CTAGTACTTAGGTGAAGTTCTTTAGCCAGAAATAGCAAAACCCCTCGCACAGAGTTATCTTCTGTACGAGGGGTTTTTGTTTGTAGCTCTGATATTTTTATAAAAGAATATTTCTGGCAAAAGCAATTATTGGCATAATCATCTTAGATAAAATCCCTGTAAAGGCAAGCAGCATAATAATGGCAAAGCCGTAACGCTCAACTGACGCATACGAACGAGCCAGGTCAGGCGGCAATAAGCCAGCCAGAATCTTACTCCCGTCAAGGGGAGGGATGGGCAGGAAATTAAAAATACAAAGAACCAGATTGATCCACACCGAAGCCATTAAAACTTCATTTAATGGTACCAGGATAGCTTTTGCCAGCGGTGAATAGGGGATGGTTGTTGCGATAAACCAGACAACTTTCACGCAAAGTGCACTGATTACTGCCAGTACAAAGTTGACAGCAGGTCCTGCAAGCGCCACCCACAGCATATCTTTTCGTGGATTTTTGAAATATCCCGGATTTACAGGAACAGGTTTAGCCCAGCCGATTTTGATGATAAAAAAGGCAAGTGTCCCCAGTGGATCAAGATGCTTGAGTGGATTCAGGGTAAGGCGACCCTGATCCCTGGCCGTAGGATCACCAAAACGATAGGCAACATAGCCGTGGGCAAATTCATGGAGAGTTAGCGCCAGAAGGATTGGCGGCGCAAGGATTATCAGTTGTAAAATGAAATTATTAATCATGTTGTTGGCTCATTACTTTGTTTGAAAAGGTTGAGCCAACAACAATAATCATTGAACGGTTGGGCGCAAGGGGATCAGGAAACTCCTTTGGATTGAAGGAATGAACTGTATTTTTTATCTGTGCCCTTGATGTGCTCAATCAGCCAATCCTTTAAGAATTCCATAAGTTCAAGGGAAATATCTTTCTTGCCACTTTCGAACTGTGTCTGGAAATCAACCACCTGGGCAACCAGTTTCTTGTGGATTTCTTTGTGGGCATCATTTCCTTCGTAATTATGCTTCTCAAAGAGATCTTCCTCAAAAGCAAAGTGAGACCCGGTGTATTCGATCAGCTTACTGAGGGCAGAAGATATTGCCTGCTTTCCATTACCTGAATTCATCTCACGGAAAAGAGTGTTGATCAGATCAATGAGTACTTTGTGTTGGCCATCAATGGAATCAATCCCAACAGAGAGTGAGTCGCTCCAACGCATAATTGGCCGGCCTGTATTGGTGGAGGCCCTGCCTTTGATGGTCTCACCAAGGTCAAACCGACCAGTTTCACTATTGATGGTGGATGCTATCTGCTTGAGGCTTTCTGCGCTTTGCTGTAAGCGGATACTTCCCTGTTGCGCTTCTTTGGAAACCTGGCTGACCTCGGTGATGTCTCTTGCAATCTCTCCTGCAACCATGGAGGCTTGTGAAACGTTTTCATTCACCTCACCAATACCATTAGCGGCATCAGTGACATTCTCAGAAATATCTGATGCTGTAACAGATTGTTCTTCAACTGCTGATGCAATGGTCGAAACAATATCATTAACATTTTCGATGACAGTGTCGATCTTGGAGATATCGGCAACGGTATCATCGGTGGATGACTGGATGGATTCAATTTTACTCTTTATTTCACTTGTTGCATCGGAGGTCTGTTTGGCAAGTTCTTTAATCTCGTTCGCAACAACTGCAAAACCCTTGCCGGCCTCACCGGCTCTTGCAGCTTCAATGGTGGCATTGAGTGCCAGCAGATTGGTTTGTTCGGAGATCTCTGTGATTACCTCAGTTACTTTGCTGATTTCAAGGGCCGCCTTCCCTAGCTGGTTCACTTTTTCTGTGGAACTTTTGGCATAGCCAACGGCTTCGGTGGTCATATTGCTGGCTTCGGCTGTGTTGCTGGCAATTTCCTGGATGGCGGAAGACATTTCTTCCATCGCAGTGGCCATAATATTCACATTTTGAGCTGCCTGCTCACTGGCTTCGGTGACAGTGGCCATGTTAACACTCATCTCTTCTGTTGCAGCTGCGACTGTGTCAGCTTTGGCGGCAGATTGTTCTGCCCCTCCTGTCATGTCTTCAGCAGAAAGAGCAAGCTCGGTGGATGTTGCGGATAAGGTATGCCCTTCAGCAACAATCTTTCCGATCAGGGTACGAAGGTTGGTTGTCATTTCCTGCAACGATGCCTGGAGGCTGCCTGCCGGAGCGTTAGTATTTCCTCTGTCTTTCAAGTCACCCCGAGCAATATCCTGGGCCAGTTTTACCATCTGAGCAGGTTCTCCGCCCAGCAGTTTAAGGATAGATTTAGCATTTATCAGTAAAATAGTGAGAACCAGAAAAAATCCAACTATTGATCCAATGGTGAAAAGGTTACGGGTTTTGTTACTTATTGCGGTACTGTTTGCAGAGATTTCATCAATGGTACGGTGGCTGTTTTCGGTAATTTCTTCATGAACTGTAGAGACGGCCTTTTGAAGATCCGTGCTGATTATTTTTGCTTCCCGGCCAAGGATGCTGTTAATCTGCTGGTCATTTTCCTCAACCATCGAATTGAACTCATCTTCCATCTCCATCGCCTGTTCACGGGCTGTTGTCATATCAATTGCTACACTGACACTTCCAACAAGATCCCCATCTGACAGGATATCTTTACTTAATGTGAGAATGTTGGGATCTTTGATTCCAGCCTGGATAATTATTCCGATATCAGGTTTCCCCTTGGGCAGCAAGGATTTAAGCTTTTCATTTTTACGATTGAGAAATCTGGTAAGAGGTTTTTGGTTTTTGTCACGATAAAAAAGAAATAATACATCCGGATTTCGATGGGCGCTTCGGACATAAGTATTCAGTTCTGCAAAGTTTTTGGTGAGTACGGCATCTTTTGCAACCAGCGCCATGAGGTCGACCATGCTCTGGCCGCTTTGTCTGCGTATGTCACGCATTTTTTCCTGAACTGAAGAGGATATTTCGTGCAGCGCCTCTTTGGAGGAAGAAGAGAGAGAACTTGTGGCTTCCTTTTGCATCAGTGTGAGCTTTTTATCCAGGTCTTGTGATAGTGCCCGCATATCACTATCGACGGTGGAGAGAATACCTTCAAAAGATTGCTCCACCTGAGTATTCAGACTGCTGCTGCTCCTGTTTTGCATGATAACCGTAAAGACTATGGCACTGCCGATCATGGCCAGGAGGGCTATGGTTGTGGGAACAATAAGCTGGGCACGGAAACTTTTACGTAGCATAGGCTTTCCTAAAGGTTATTGTGAAAAAGATCTAATTCAAATTAGACGTCCATAAGTAAATCTTCTCAAATGCACAACAGAATGTCAAGGCGGGCTGGAAAATATCAGGCTGATGGATGGAGCAGACTCAGGATGTTACGATTCCCGGAATGAAACGATACGGGTAAAGAGGAATGCAGCAACACAAGCCATGGACAGGCGGGATATGATTATTATCCAGTAGTTGGCTCCAAAAAGGACGAAGAGGAGCGGGTCTTCAACAAGGGAGTGACAGATCATAAGAAAGGTACCAATAAAAAACAGATCTTTTTTCTTTAGATTGCCGGATTCTGCTTCTTTAAACAGGATGCCTGCCCCATAAGTAATGCCAAGCAGTTGTCCGGTAAGCAGTGAAAAAGATGTCTGTACCCGTTCACTGTAACTGCTAATAAAACGGGTCCGTTGTAAGCTGTCCATCAGGAAAATAATAAGCGTGATAAGGGCGATAATTTTTATGGAGAGGATGGCAGCGTTTGTCACTGAATGAAGGAGCATATCAGGGACTGAATTATAGTGTGCTATCTGTATATCTTTCCCACTGCCAGTTCCTAAATACCATGATTCCGGAAGAAAAAAGAGGGGAAAGGTGGTAAGAAACGCCATAAAGATTCGAAGAAATGTGGAGTAAAGTAACCCTATTCCCAGCTTTTTCATGATAGCATTTTCAACAGGCAGAGAATGGCAGACGCCAAGGAAAACACCGAGGATGGTCCACTCGTAGGAGCTAAGACCTAGAGGGGCTGCAAAAGCCACAGCTGCATACAGGTTAAGAAATATTCCGGCAGTGATCGCCATTGCAGTTTCAGCAGGAAGCTGCAAGACAGATGTCACCGGCAGAAAGAGAATACTGACCGGACGAAGCAGGTCAAAATAGAGAAGAATGTCAGCCAGAATATAAAAAGGGATGACTAGTTTCAGAATAAGAATCCCACTGCTTAGTGATGATTGCAGGCTTTGGTGAAGATGTTGTTTCATGCGACCTAAGATACAGTTTTCATCAGGAATTGGAATGGAATAACGAGTGAATTTTCGTTTTGTATAAGCTGTGTTCAATGTACTGTACGTTTTTTTTAAAATAGTTGTTTTTCTATTCTTTGCAGTGATAAACTAAAAAAGTAATTACAGCAGATACGCTCTGTTATTCTTTGCCTGACACCTGATAATCTCTTCTGGAAAAGGGAGACATGTTATGTCTGAAGATTTACGAAAGCATCCCCGGAATCCTTCCACCGCTTTGCTTCGGGTACGAACCTCAGTTTCCTGTGTAGCGTATACAGTTTCTTTACGTGATGTCAGCTTGGATGGAGCTTATATCCGAACAGTGCATTTGCCGGCCAAGGGGGAACTGATTAACTTTGAAATTCTGGACGAATATGGATTGCGGCTCGCTGTCGGGCAGGGAAAAGTGGTGCGGGTTGTGAGCATTGGTGATGGCCCGGGACTTGGTTTTGCTGTACAGTTTGATGAAGAACTGGAAATGGCAATGCTTGATTTTCTGACGACTTCTCAGGAAGAGGAAGTCGCCTGAGGCGGGAAACGACCTATTATAAATCCGATAGCTTCCTGTCGGCTGTTTACTGTTCCATCGAGCTGTGCGTTTCGTAGTGTTGATAGCATTTCCTTGAACTGCTTTCCCGGTGTATAGCCGAGATCCTTTAAGTCGTCACCATTCAGCAGGGCTTGTACAGATCGAAGCGTTGTCACATACAAAGAGGTGCGTCTGTTTATATCCGTTTTTCTGGCAATGGCCATAAAGTAGAGCAGCATATCATTGTTAAAGGTGCAGAGAGATTTGCAGATAGCACTGTTTTCTTCCGGCAGCTGTTTATGCCACTTGTCGGATAAGTTCTCAACTCGTAATTTATCCTGAATCAGTTCATCACACACTTTTTGTTGAATCTGAAACCGTTCACAAAATGATTCCAGTTGTGCAGGTTTGGATCTGCTCATTATGCCAAGAAGATAGATCCGCCATGGTGTGATTTCGTTATTCTCATCAAGATAGAGCAGGCGAAACCAGGAAATGGCTCTGCGGGTTTGCGTTAAAATATGTCTGAAGTAACGATCTATTTTCAGGTTTGGTCTGAGATCTGGCCACAGGAACTGAAAAAGGTGAAATTCCTCCAGTCGCTGGATAGCAGGGATTGGTGTTTCTTCAGAAAAGATCTGTTGTAATTCGAAAAAGAGCCGTGGGTTGCTGCCTTTGGAAAAAAGATCAGTTTTGACAGCATTTCGGATTAAACGGTCTGTGTGGCGATCGATCTTGAAGTTAAGCCGTTTTTCAAAACGAATTGCCCGTAATACCCGGCTGGGGTCTTCAACAAAACTTAAGTTATGAAGGACCTTGATTAATCCGTTTTTTAGATCATTCTGACAGCTGAAAAAATCAATGATTGTGCCAAAACGTGCCGGATTGAGTTCCAGTGCCATGGCATTTATGGAAAAATCACGCCGGTACAGGTCAAGTTTTATAGATGAAAGCTCCACCGTAGGAAGTGCTGCCGGATAATCGTAATATTCAAGCCGGGCCGTGGCTATATCGATTTTGAGGCCGTTTGGTAACAGAATATTGGCTGTTATAAAACGTTCGTGTGTACGTACTCTGCCACCTAAGGTTTTTGCAAGTTTTTTTGCAAAGATGATTCCGTCACCTTCAACAACAATATCCAGATCAAGATTTTTGTGTTTAAGAAGAAGGTCGCGTACAAATCCTCCAACACTATAAGCTTTAAAGCCCGATTTCTCGGCAACCTCGCCAATGGATTGGAGAAGCATGATAAGCTTTTTGTCCAGCACCTCACTCATAAGCTGTAAAACGTTTCGACTTTTTTTGCGTGAAGGATAATCTGAATCCTGAATGAGTTCCTGAGGAGTATGGCCCGGATCTCCGGTCAGTCTGGAAAGGAGATCTGTTCGGGTTATTACGCCCACCATCTCTTTGTCGTGAATAATGGGGATTAAGCGCTGTCTGCGTTCAATTATCAGCTCTTCAATTTCTGCCAGGGTGGCGCTTAGAGGCAGCACTTCAAGGTCACTGGTCATATAATCACTTACCGGGGCGTCGCCAAGGTTGTGATGAATTGCCTTCTCGGTGATTCTGCGGGCAATGGTTCCAGCTACCTGAATGGGATGGTTTGAAGATTGTTCTTCACCGGCAATTACCGGTAACACGGTGATATTATATCTTGTTAAGAGATCGTTTGCTTCCTGAATACTTGTGTGTGCAGGAATGGAAATTACCGGGCTGGAAAGCATCTCTTTGGCAATCGCCTGAGGAGAAACATGTCTGTGCAGGCTACGGATCAGTTGTTCCTGGGCCTCGGTCATGCTCATATCCCGGATGGTGGCAGATGCTGCACTTGCGTGGCCACCGCCGCCAAAGTCTCTGGCAATACTTCCGGTATTAACTTCTGCTATGCGTGATCTTGCAATAAGGTAAATACGTCCTTCCATGGATACCAAAGCAAAAAGACAGTTGAGATTTTCGAGAACCATGACACGGCGAACAATAATTGAGAAATCATCCTCATATTCCTGAAGAGGCAGGTTGGCGACGATCACTTTTATACCGGAAACCATGTAACTTTTTACAGTTTGTGTTAGCTCATGGATCAGCTCAATCTGTCGTGAAGTGAGGTCATAGGAGAGGAACTGGCTAACAATATCCAGCTTAGCATCCTGACGTAACAGCCAGGCTGCCGCCATCAGGTCTTCAGGAGTGGTGGTGATGTATGCCAGTGATCCGGTATCTTCGTAGATTCCAAGGCCGAATATGGTTGCTTCTTCTGCACTGATTTTCAGCTTTTTTTCCTGAAAGAGTTCACAGAAGATTGTGGTGGTGGCACCGACCTGTTTGATGTGCTCAACATCCCCTTGCAGGCAGTTTGGCTGATTCGGGTGGTGGTCGTATAAGTGCAGGGATATACCCTGATTGTTCAGGCATTTTGCAAAATCACCGATCCGTTCTTTGCGTCGGGTATCAACAAGGATAAGCGTATCTACTGTTGAGATGTCAATGTCTTTTACTTTTGCAAAAGTGTAATGGTATTGCAGGGTTTCGCTGATAAAACGCCTGACATTTTTTTCCTGAGAACCGGGAAATGCCATGACTGCATCGGGATAGAGTTTTTGCGCAGCTATCATGGACGCAAGACTGTCGAAGTCTGCGTTTACGTGGCATGT
>JAOZLM010000272.1 GCA_029934815.1 Desulfocapsa sp.
TAGGTGTAATTCAAGGCAGTATCCCAGTATTGCATAAAAGAGTAGTTAAGCGTTATACCAGCACGATAAATATCCCTGTCGAAAACAGAGAGTTCCCTTCGCTCTTCCCTGTCTGTTCCCTGAAGGTTTGTTCCATCTTCAATAACGGTGGCTATCCCATAGACTTTGCTTTCCTGCCGTTCATCACGGTACGATGCAAAAAGTGATACATCAACACTCTTTGAAAGTTGATGGGATAAATCAAGTTGCCAGTCTGTAAATTCAGTTAGCCCCTGATCTCTTCCAAGATCGTTATTATTTGAGGAAAAGTTGTCCTGCTCGTAGCCTTTTTCTGCATTGGCTGAAAATGATGTGTGTTTACCTATGGAATAGTTCAAATTAAAATAGGCATTGTAGTTCCAGTTTGCATCGTAGGTGTCTGTTTTTTCGTATGATGGACCACCACCAAGACCAAAAGAGAGACGTTTAGAGTATTGATATTGTGCGCCAAAAGAGAGGTTGTGTAGAATTGTATCGTTTCGCAGGATTGCTTCATAGTTGCTGGCAGAAAATGTGTATTTAGTCTGCAATGTTTTGGCCGGTGTGAAAACCCAGTTAACTATGGCATTAGCACGATATTCAGAGAGATCATTCGAGAGATTGTTACTGTCAATGGTTGCAGCGCTGTTTCCTGTAATTGATTCGGTTCCGGACTCAACCCTGTCTATAATTTCCTGTTCAGGCGGGTCAAAAAGTCCTCTTGTATAGCTTACACTGCCGTCAAAATTCCAGGATGAATTGAATCGGTGGGTAAGAAACAGATCAGCAGTATGCTTGTCGTAATCTTCATATCCACCGATTCCGGTATCTTCGTTTCGTAAAATAGTGGAGGTATAACCGCCACCGAAAAAGCTTTGAGTGTCGTAGGTGTATGTGGATTTGATATCGAAGGTATTCATCAAGTACCATTTTCGGCCCTTGTTGTAGTCAGAACTACTATCGTCTGTGACAAGAACAGGGTCGTCAGAATAAATAAAACTTTCACTTAAATCAAAACGAAGTGCTTTGCTGACATTACGATACCCTGATAGTGAGAAATTGTGATCTATGTCACTTTCACTGTCGTAATTATCATAAACGTAGCTTGGACTATAGTTAATAGATAGTTCGTCTATACTGCTACTACTTTCAAGAATAAATACTGGGCCGATACGAAGTTGCTCAGTACGTGTGGTCCGGGAGGGGATAGCGACTTCTTCATCAATGTTTTCACTGTCATAGTCGGTTTCACTATAGTCAACTCCAGTGGTAATTCCGGCAGTAAATGTATTTAATCGTGCCTGAGAATTTGACGTAAGCAGGAGTGAGGAAAAGAAAACTGTTGCAGACAGAATGGGATGAAATTTTAACATATGTTACCCTCAGCTTTTTTCTTTTATTTTATGACCGGTAGCTTGCCTATAATTGGAATGTCCACGGCACTAATGATATCTTTTTTATGGCGGATGTTACCTTTTAAATAGTCTATTGCCAGTATTGGTAATATGGCCATAGCCGCTCCAAGTAGGAGTCCAAGAAGAATTATTGGCAACTGCATATTTTTCGAAGGGTCAATTGGTACCTGTGGCGGATTGAGTATTTTGATATTATTTATGACTGATTTCTCTTTACGGCTAAGATCAAGAAAAATGTCATCAATCCTTTTGTACCGTTCTCTGGCATTGGCCACTTTACTTTGCAGGACATCCAGTTGAGACTGTAGTTCCATATCAGTAACGGAACTTAATGCCGGCGGGATTTCAAAGGTCTGCTTGAACGATCGGAGCTCTTTTTCAGCTTCTTTGAGTTTTAGAAAATAAGAATCTTTCTGGGATAGTGTAAATTCAAGTTCGTGGCGTATAAGGCTTTTGTTGGTTTCCATATTCATGGCAACCCACACATCCAGATAGCTTTGTACAAGTACAGTTGTCATGTCCTGGGCGAAAGTAGTACCTGTTATCTGGATGGTTCCTCTTCCTGTGTTACCTTTGATTACAATCCGTTTACCGAGTTTCCTCAGACGTAGTGGAGTTATTGTCACTGATGAAGATTCCTCTTGTGAGGTTTCCATTTTGAGAAGTTTTTTCACGATAGGCTTTAGTCTTGTTTTAAGCTGTCCCATAACATCTAAGGGCTGTTTTAAATCGTCTTGCAGTCGTTTGGGAATAATTTTTAAGACTTCTGTCTGGAACATTGAGCTGTGCATACGTTCTACAGCCCCAGTTATATACGGCCTGCCACCTTTGCGGGAACGGATTTCTTGCGTTACTTTGGAAACCATTTGTGCTCTGGGTGCTTCAAGTTGGGTAACTGCAGTACTGGAGTATTCAGGTTCCACCAGAAAACTAACTGGAACTGCAATGGCTAATCCAAGGAGTGTACATATCAAAACAATCCATTTATGCTCAAGGATAGGTGAGAGATATTTGGCAATAAAAAATTTAGGGTCAGTCGGTTCCTGTATTCCATGTGGGTTGATTTGTGACATAAGTATTGGCCGCAGGTTTTATTTCTTGTAAGGAGTTGGTTTCGAAGCCGGAGAATGTTCATTGATTACAATGCCGTCAATTTTTCCATTGCCTGCTTCAACAATATCTTTTGTTTCTTTTAGCTGGTCCTTAGTAGTTCCAGCCTGTTTTGTAACAAGAAGAAAGTAATCAGTAACTGCTGTAAGGGATACTATGTTCACATTGTTTCTGTTTGGTTTTAAAATGGGGGAGGTATCGAAAATTATCAGGTCGTATTCATTCCGGATATCCTGTACAAGGTTTGGGATATGAGCGTAATGCAAGTGTTCCGAGAAATTTTCCATAAAATCCCCTGCAGTGATAACACTTAAGCCGGGAGTGTTTGTTTTCTTCACCACCGCCTGCCAGGGGAGATTGTTTCGGATTAAATCGGTGAAACCATATGACTGAGGCATATAGAAAAATTCATGAAGTCCGGCACGCCGCATATTACAGTCAATCAACAGGACATTCTGTTGACAAGAACATGCGGCATTGTAAGCAAGAGCCGCTGCCAGTAAACTGCTTCCGGTATTGTCAAGAGGGCTGGCCACCAGGATTATCTTTCCATTGGTTTCCTCAAGGCTGGCAAATATTTGCTGCCGTATCTGGGTGAGTTCGGCATAGTGGTATGCTTTTTCAATAACCGGGTGAACAGAGGCTTTGGGTATTGTTGAAGGAGGACGGGCAATATCACTTGAAAGAGAACGGTTTGGACGCCTGTATTTCTGTCTTTCTGCATTGGCCTCAATTACATCATCATCCTGTGGCATGATGACAAAATTGATGTCACTCTCTTCTGGGTTCTGATGGAATTGTTGTTTCTGACTACTTTCGACCTGAGAAGAGGGTATTGTGTCAGAATTTATGGATATGTCTTTTAAGTTAATACCATCAAGTGGATTGAGTCCAAAAAGTTCCTTGTTTGGGGAAACATCATCATCATCTGCTGGTCTTGATGGCTGAAGCTGATCAGGAGAAACGCAGATATCATCTAAATCTAACCCTTCGAATGGATCAACAGTGTCAGAAGAACGTATGGAGCGACAGATATCATTAGCTGTATTGCTTTGTTTGGTCATAGGAAACACGAATGTAGTGAACGAATAAAAAGCTATTTAACTAGGCTTTATAACATAAAAAAAAGATCAGAGCTAGTATGGAATGGAGACTTGTTTTTTTGTATTCCTCCCTACCGGGAATGTGGCGTGATCTGTTTTGTTGAATTGCCTGCTTGAGCTAAAATCTGGATGATTCGTTTTGAGTGATAGCCTTTAGAGTATCCATTAATTCCATTCCAAACGATTCGTATTCAGCAGCACCACTGCTTTTGGGGGCGGAAATAAGGACAG
>JAOZLM010000037.1 GCA_029934815.1 Desulfocapsa sp.
CTATGCTTGAATCGTTGATCGCCACCATTAACGCCTGGTTCGGTGAAGATATAGCGGCAAAGCTTGCCTATATCACCAACGGTAAACATCTGGCCTGGTATGCCAGTGTACGTTTTACACTAATTGCAGCATTTGGCAGTGCTGCCTTTGCTGTTTTTTTCGGCTTAATTGGTGCAGCTCTTAAACAAGCCTCGTTTTTTCCATTCAGATGGATCGGCAATTTTTACACCACCATAGTTCGTGGCGTACCAGATCTCCTCTTTATCCTGTTTTTCCCTCTGGCCTTTGAACAGACCGTTGAATATTTTGCGGCTCGTATCAAATGCAGTGCTGAGGTTATAGCAGCTGCCACAAGCTGGCCACCCTGCCCTGAGGCACAGTGGTTACTGAGTACCAATGATTACCTTTTTATGGCCTGTCTCTCTTTGGGTATTGTTTACGGAGCGTTTGCTGCCAATGTTATTCACGGTGCCATGCAGGCAGTTTCTAAAGGCCAGCTCGAAGCAGCCTCAGCGTATGGATTTTCCCCCAGACAGGTTTTCTGGAAATTCAAAGTGCGTCAGATGTGGGTGTATGCCCTGCCAGGACTATCTAATGTTTGGATATTACTAATAAAAGCGACATCTTTTTTATCCCTTCTGCAAATTGCGGATATTGTCACATGGGCCGGACGCCTTGGCGGAGCTAATTACTTCCCTCGAATGGGTCTTATCCATCCTGACTGGCGCTGGAAATACTATCTGGTTTTATTTGTATTTTTTATCCTGCTCACTATGATTTCAGAACGTTTTTTTGAAGTACTGCAAAAACGTGCAAGCCGTGGAATGGCACTGGCGGGGGCAAAAGACGATGCTTGAATCCTTGTTGCAGACAGCTTTTTTCCAGGATATTGTGACCCTTGCAAAGCCTGCTTTATTTAATTTGTATTTTGCCGTGGTCTCCATTCCCTTTGGTTTTCCTCTGGCCATACTCTTTGCAGTAGGAAAAGGAAGCAGCAATAAAATCATATCCTTATTTTCACGTGGATTTATTTATGCCTTTCGTGGCTCCCCACTGTTTATCCAGTTTTTTATGTTTTACTCCATAATGCTGGCATTAAACAAACCCCTCTGGAAACCTTTAGGAGTAGACGATTTCGTGCTGCATCCTTTATTTCTAGGGCCCCTTGTGCTGGTACTAAACACCTGCGCCTACAGTGCTGAAATATTCTATGGCGCACTCAAATCCACACCAAAAGGTGAGGTTGAAGCGGCACAAGCCATGGGTATGAGCCCCTGGAATGTTTTCCGTAAAGTTACCTGGCCCAATATGCTCCGTCTGGCATGGCCAGCATATACTAATGAAATGGTATTCCTGTTTCACGCAACATCAATTGTTTATTTCACCTTGCCCGTTATCGACGAACAAAAAGATTTGATGAACAAGGCCGGTGAATTATTTGAAAAAGACTACAATCTGTTCCTGCATTTTACCGTTGCGGGTCTCTATTTCCTGTCCATCTCCATGGTTCTCTTCTGGCTGGCCGGACTCGTTCAAAAACGTCTGAATAAACATATTACCGGTGCCAAAACACTTTCCTTCAGGCTCTTTCCCCGTTCAAACAGCTGAATCCCCGCAAGCCTGAGAATATCTTCCATTGCCATTCATAATGATTTTTGCTACAAGGGTGGTACTTAGGAAGTCATCAGGCTACCGCCTGATGGCCGTTATTTATTATTAGGAGAAGAATAAAATGAAGAAAGCGATAGTGGCTCTATTACTGAGCACCACCATGCTCTGTGCAGGTCTGGTTTCCATGGCAACAGCCAGTGATATTAACCTTGCCAAGACATCCACCCTTGAGCAAATCCTCAAGCGCGGCGAAATCCGCATTGGTTTTGATGTTGGGTACGTTCCTTTTGAGATGTCCGATAAAAAAGGAAATTATGTCGGATTCGATATCGATATGGCTAAAATGATGGCTCGTGCCATGGGCGTAAAATTTGTTCCGGTAAACACCGCATGGGATGGTATTATCCCGGCTCTTGTTACCGAGAAACTTGATATCATCGTAGCGGGTATGACCATCACCCAGGAACGTAATCTCAAGGTAAACTTTGCTGATCCCTACATCATCGTTGGTCAGACCGTTATTTTAAACGGCAAACACAAAGACAGTGTAAAAACCTATAAAGATCTTAACGATCCAAAATTCACCATCACTTCCAAACTTGGAACCACCGGTGAAATGGCCGTTAAACGTCTGTTGCCAAAAGCCACATACAAATCTTTTGAAGATGCAACCGAAGCAGCTCTTGAAGTTGCCGGTGGTCGTGCAGATGCCTTTATTTACGACCTTCCTACCTGTGCTGCTTTTCAGGCACGTCAGGGTGACAAAGCGAATACCGTATTTCTTGATGAACCTTTCACCTACGAGCCTCTTGCATTTGCCATTCGTAAAGGGGATCCTGATTTCCTGAACTGGTTAAACAACTTCCTTCGTCAGATCAAACACGACGGACGCTATGACAAGATGTACAACAAATGGATGCGTGGTTCTGACTGGTTGAAACTGGTTGAATAGAGTCGCCTACTTTGTATAAAAATGAGCCGGTGGAATCATACAGATTCCACCGGCTCATTTGCTTTTAACCCATGGACAAATTCCTATGGAAGACCAATTAACTCCCCGCCAGACCCGTTTCTGGTCCGGTGCCTACTTTGTGATCATTATTGCTCTCGTTGGTGGTTTTATACTGGCCACCTCCCAGATCACCTACAACTGGCGCTGGTCTGTCGTACCCAGCTATTTTCTTATTCACGAAACTGTCGAGATACGTGCTGAGATTGATGGTGACGTTACAAGTATCAAACAAACTGATCAGCAGACGACAATTGCACTAACAGCAGCTGACGGAAGCAGTGAATCCTATGTAGTGCCAAAGGGTGATATCCTGGTAAGTGAAATGGATATGATCTTTTCAGGCGATGCCTTAGGCAGCTATAAAGAATGGCAGGCCGGGCTACTACTGCTTGGCATGATAACGACTGTAAAAGTCAGTATCTATGCCATCGTTATTGGAATTCTCCTTGGAATATGGGGTGGAGTGGCACGAATTTCTGCCAATCCCGCCTCCAGATGGCTTGCCTATACCTATGTGGAACTAATCCGCGGTACACCGCTATTGGTTCAGATTTTTATCTGGTATTATATCGGCTCCACCCTGATGAATCAGCTTCTGGCACAATCGATTGGGTTTGAAATCCCTGCTCTCTGGTATGGGGTTATTGCACTGGCCACCTTTACCGGTGCTTATGTTACTGAAATTGTCCGGTCAGGTATCCAATCTATCAACCTTGGGCAAACAGAGGCTGCACGCTCCCTTGGAATGAGTCATTTTCAGTCCCTGCGCTATATCATTATGCCCCAGGCCATGCGTCGTATACTGCCTCCTCTTGCCGGTCAGTTTATCAGCCTGATTAAGGATTCCTCACTTTTGGGCATTATCGCCGTGCGTGAGTTAACCAAAGCGACCCGGGAAGCGGTTACCACCAGTTTTGCTTCATTTGAACTCTTTTTTACCTGTGCAGCACTATATCTGGTCATCACTTTTACGCTTTCTCTGTTTGTACAGTATCTGGAAAAAAGGATGGGAACCACATGATTGATGTACAAAATATCAGTAAGATTTTTTACACACCCCACGAAATTCATGCACTGACAGATGTAACTGCCCATATTGATGCCGGAGAAGTTGTGGTAGTAATCGGCCCCTCAGGATCCGGGAAATCCACATTCCTGCGCTGTCTCAATCATCTCGAAACAGCAAATGTCGGCCGGATTTTAATAGATGGTGTGGATATTCTCGACCCTAATACCGATATTGATAAAATCCGGGCCGAAGTGGGAATGGTCTTTCAGGCCTTCAATCTCTTTCCCCATAAAACTGTTGAAGAAAACGTAACTCTTGCTCAACGGGTGGTACGTAAACGTTCTTCCGAGGAAGCGGAAGAAAGAACCAGAGCACTGCTTACAAAAGTTGGAATTCTCGATAAAGCAAAAGTTTATCCGGCACAGCTTTCAGGTGGCCAGCAGCAGCGTGTGGCTATCGCCCGTGCGCTTGCAATGGATCCTAAAATCATGCTGTTTGATGAACCCACATCAGCCCTTGATCCTGAGATGATCGGTGAAGTACTGGATGTTATGAAGACCCTTGCCAAGGAAGGAATGACCATGGTTGTGGTTACCCACGAAATGGGTTTTGCAAGAGAGGTTGCTGATCGGGTGATCTTTATGGATGGTGGCAAAATTGTAGAAGTTGGCTCTCCGGAACACTTCTTCACCAATCCCTCCCATGACCGTACAAAGCTCTTTCTTAATCAGATTTTGTGATTATAGATTTTCATACCCATGCTTTTCCGGATGCGGTGGCTGCAACAGCCATCCCCACACTTGAAAAAGTCGGGAATATAACTGCGTATACCGCCGGAACTGTTGATGCTCTGCTTGAATCCATGGATAGAGCCGGTATAGGGAAAAGTGTTATTTGTTCCATTGCCACACGCCCTGAACAGTTTGAGACAATCCTAAGCTGGTCACACAAGGTTAAATCTTCGCGTATTATTCCTCTTCCCTCCATCCACCCGAACGACCCTGACTGTGTAAAACACGTTTACCGTATAAAAGAAGAAGGGTTTGCAGGTATTAAAATGCACCCCTACTATCAGGATTATTTTCTGGCTGACGAAAAACTATCTCCATTTTATGATGCTGTCAGTGACAGTGGCTTACTTCTGGTGGCGCATTGCGGTTTTGATATAGGATTTCCCCGCACTCGTTGTGCCGATCCTGCCCAGATTATGCAACTCATTACGAATTTTCCAAAACTTCGATTTGTGGCTACACATTTTGGCGGCTGGCAATTGTGGGATGAGGTGGAAGAGATGCTTATCGGCAAAGAAATATTTATGGAAATCTCCTTTGCACTCAAGTATCTTTCTAAAGAACAGATTTGCCGAATGCTCAACAATCATCCTCGGGAATATCTGCTCTTTGGCAGCGACTCTCCCTGGGATGATCAAAGTGCAAATTTACAGGCACTTGCAGACTTATCATTGGATGCAGAACTTTTTACAGCAATAACAGAAACAAACGCACAAAAACTCTTATGGACGATAACATCCCAAACATAGCTAAGCGAATCTGTGATTCATGCGGCAAACCACTGCCTGATGGTGAGCTGTTTTATCATTGCCGTACAGAGCTGGTGGCTGCCAAAGATGCGACCATTCCGAATCTGAAAAATCCGGACAGGCTCATCGCCCAGGCCTTATCTGAAATTGCCGGAAAAGAAGAGAGTGAGTTGCTGGATGATATCTATCAGGAGCTTATTCTGCAGCTTTGTCCCGATTGCAGGATGGAGTTTCTTAAACTGATTCATGCGCTGCTCAATAAAGGATGTAAGAACTGTCCTAATTGTCCTCCTCCTGTTAAGAAACAGGGGAAATTACTACAATTCCCCCCCAAAGACGAAGACAAATAAAACGTTTAATTCTGTAACAATCCCACAAACTCATCGGCCAGCATAGCCAATGCCAGAGGATCCATTACCTCAACTTTTGAGAGAACTGCTTCACCGTTCAAAACAAGAGTCGTTCGTGGGTACCCATGGCCGCCAAGTTCGTTGGTAAGTGCTTCGTGGGCTTCTGATAAAAAGACCAGGCGCTCTTCCTGTACCATACACTGATAGACCACTATTCCAGCCTTTTCAATTTTCTCAATAAATGGAGGAAAATTAGGCTGCTGCCGTTCGGTACAATCGGGACACCAGGAGCTCACCAGATTAAGAACAAATGTTTCACCATTTCGTATTCGTGCCTGTAATTCTTCAGGGCTTTGCTCGATTAACATTATCTTTTCCGAATCTCCCAACACTGATGTATTTTTTTATTTCTGGAAAAATCAAAGGGAATGGAAGCCTTACTGATATTTTTTATGTCGTAATATTTCTCTATGGATTCATCCAGTGTAAACTGCCTGTAATTGGTTGAGAAGATAAGCAACCCGCCACTTGCCAGTCGATTCATGGCAAGCTCGATCAAGCGTCTATGATCATCCTGTACATCAAAAACCCGACGCGTTTTTTTAGTGTTGGAGAATGTTGGAGGATCAAGAAATATCAGATCATATTCTCCTTTTTCCTCCTGCAGCCATTGCATACAATCAGCCTTCACTGTTTCGTGGCCAAGACCTCCAAATCCGTTTAATCCAAGATTCATTCGTGCCCAGTTGACGTAATTTGCAGAGAGATCAATAGTTGTTGTGGTAGCTGCTCCCCCAACTGCTGCGTGAATTGAGGCGGTTCCAGTATACGCAAACAGGTTTAGAAACCGTTTTCCTTTGGCCTCTTTTGCTATACGCAGTCGAATATTTCTGTGATCGAGAAAAATCCCGGTATCCAGATAATCGGTGAAATTCACGAGCAGGGAACAATCGCCTTCACGAACCACATGCATTTTTTTCTTACTGCCCTGCTTCTGATACTGCGATTTTCCCTTCTGTTTTCTTCTGGTTTTAATAAAAACCCTGTCTCGACGTACTCCGAAAAGATGGCGAACCTGTGCCAGGACTTGCTGAAAACGCGCCTTTGCAACTTTTTCATCCACACTTGCTGGTGCAGCATACTCCTGTACCTGTATCCATTTTTCGTAAATATCGACGGATACGTTGTATTCCTGTAAATCCCTGTCGTAAATACGATAACAGCTCACCTGTTCACGCTTGGCCCACTTCATTATTTTTTTAACGTTTTTGCGCAAACGGTTGGCAAATTCTATTCCCTCTTCCGGCCCTTTATCGTGACAGATATGCCATTCAAAATTGGCATCCACATCAGATTCTGCTGTTCCGCAGAAGAGTCGGCACTTTATGGGGCCATTGTATAATCGGTGAGCCTTGTCCCACTTGATCCCCATACGATCGCCAAATTCAGGGTTGGAAGTAAAGATTCCAAGCTGCCAGCCATCCAGTTCTCTTTTACAAACGATACCAAGTGCTCTGTGTAACTGCTCCGCCTCTTCCTTTTCAAAAAGGCGTTCACCATAGGGTGGATTGGTTACCAGCAAACCTTTGGCCGCAGGACGTCGTAAATGAGCAAACTGCCCCTGTCTCACAACGATATGTTCATCAAGACCTGCATTTTCAATATTTTTTCTGGCAAGTGCCACTGCCCGGGGATCTGCGTCATAGCCAAGTATTACCGGCCAATCTCCTTCCAGGCCAGTATCTTCCCGCTTAATTGCCTCCTCGACAAGACTGGTCCAGAGTTGTTCGTCATGTTCCTTCCAACCGGAAAAGCCAAAATAGGATCTGGACAATCCGGGTGCCACGTCGCCATGAATTAATGCTGCTTCAATAAGCAACGTACCGGAACCACACATGGGATCAAGGAGCATACGTCCCTGGGTTTCCGGGGAATTCCAGCCGGCAAGGCTGACAATGGCAGCAGCTAAACTTTCTTTGAGTGGTGCCACCCCGCCGCCTTCCGTACGATAGCCCCGCATATGCAGGCTTTCTCCTGAAAGATCCAGAGAAAGTGTTGCCTGGTTTTTATAAATATAGAGACGGATTCGAAGATCAGGGCGAGAGGTATCCACACTGGGACGATCATCATATTTATCACGAAACTGATCCACCAGAGCATCTTTCACCCGGAGTGCGGCAAAACGACTGTGATGGATGTTTGAACTGTTCAGACTGCAATCTACTGCGAAAGTGTTCTGCAACTCCATGTGGGATTCCCATTCCACCGCTAACGCACCTTCATAGAGTGCGTCCTCATCAAGGGCTTCAAACTTTGCAATGGTAAGAAAAATACGGGAAGCATAACGTGACCAGAGACAGGTTCGATAAGCTGCTTCACGGTTTCCACGCCAGGTTACCAGCCCTCTGGCACTTTCAATATCCGCACCGCCAAAAGTCTCAATTTCTTGAGCGACAAGGGTTTCGAGACCAGCGGCACAACTGGCAGTAAGGTTGTATAAGTGTTGATCTGTGGTCATATTGATGTCCAGTTTTGATTGGGAACAATCGCTTGCAAGGTGCGAGCTACTACATCATATTTAGCATCAATAGCGCTTCAAGACCATTCAAATTTCCCGCAAAGAGCTTACAATTATTATCGGTAAACATTAGCAAAACACTCAAACTTCAAAAAGAACGCCCCAAGGGGCAGAGTATCAAACTCTAGCGACGCAATAAAAGTCAGCTTGAGGGGATGTTGTCTTAGCAACGAAACACGTTTTAAGGGCGATAAAGTGTCATGTCGTCACGTTTTTCGATTGAAAACGGTTGTGATTTTCCCAAAAGAAGACTATCAGTGACTTATGAAACGAGATATCTATTCACAACTGCTTATCTGGAAAAATTCTCCTCGTAGGAAGCCGCTCATCCTGCGGGGTGCACGTCAGACCGGCAAAACATATATCCTGCAGGAATTCGGAAAAAAAGAATTTGATAACGTTCTATATTTTAATTTTGAAGAAGATACTCGTCTTGACAGCCTGTTTTCCCAGAGCCTTGATCCCAAAAACATCATCTCAAATCTTTCCTTGCATAGTAAAAAAAAGATTCTCCCAGAACGTCATCTGATTATTTTTGACGAAATTCAAGTCTCGAATAGTGCACTTAATTGTTTAAAGTATTTTCAGGAAAAGGCTCCTGAGTACTATATTGCCGCCGCCGGTTCTCTTCTTGGCATCAAGCTGTCATCGCCAAAATCCTTTCCTGTGGGTAAAGTCAATTTTCTGGATCTCCTGCCCATGACGTTTTATGAATTTCTTGAAGGGATGGGTGAGGGGGCATTGCGTGAATATCTCGAAAATCCGGATCAAGTACAACCACTGCCAGAAGCCTTCCACCTTGAACTGACAGATCTGCTCAGAAAATACTATTTCTGTGGCGGTATGCCTGAAGCAGTTCAATGTATGGCAGATGGGAATAGTGTGCAAGAAGTACGAACAATTCATAAGGAAATTCTCATATCCTATGCCCTTGATTTTGCAAAGCACGCTCACTCCTCAGATATTCCAAAGTTATCGCAAATATGGGATTCCATAGTAGTGCAGCTGGCGAGGGAAAATAAGAAGTTTATGTTTTCCGCCATTAGAAAAAGTGCCAGAGCACGGGATTATGAAAATGCAATTACCTGGCTGGAAGATGCAGGACTTATTCTCCGTGTTTTTTGTGCAAACACGCCTAAACAACCACTTGCCGCCTACCTTCAAAAAAATATTTTCAAAATCTATATGCTGGATGTGGGACTTTTAGGGGCAATGGCTGATCAAGGGGGAGAAATCCTCGTACGGGGTGAGCAAATATTTCATGAATTTGGTGGAGCTTTTACAGAGAATTATGCGGCTCAACAGATGCGGGCAATATTCGGACCTGGTCTCCAATATTGGAAAAATCGAAACGGTAAGGCAGAAGTAGATTTTCTTTTTGAGACAAAAGAAGGGATTTTCCCCTTGGAGGTTAAAGCCGGTATCAACCTTAAGAGCAAAAGCCTGCAATTTTTTTCCACCAAATTCAACCCGTCACAGATTTTTCGTACTTCACTGCGTAACCTTCATAAAGATGGCCCCCTCTGTAATATTCCATTGTACTGTCTTGAATCTTTACCCCGTATTGTCACGCAATCCAGCTTATAAACGTCCAGTTTGATGTGGGGATAAGCAGTCAAGGGTAAATTCCTGCATCATATTCAGCATCAATGGTGTTTCAGCACCATTCAAATTTCCCCAAAAATGTCTAAAACAGACAAAGAAGACCACAGACTTTCCCTCTATCTATGCGTTACCCTCTACCATCTTTTCATCATTTAAACTGAAAACTGTACTTCGACACATCACCGATGTAATAATAAATATAAAGTTTCTTTTGGATTCCTGCAAAATAACACACTAGTTCCAAGCGAGAATTATGGACGAATTTGATCATACAAACACCCCGTTCGGTATCAGGAACCGGATTCTTATTTTTGCTCTTCTTGTTACCCTTATCCCTTCACTGGGCCTGGGCTGGGCCTTCTACATTCAGACCAAAAAATTGCTTCTTGAAAAAGTTGAACTGGAACTTCACAATGTAATTAATCAAGCTCAACGAGAAGCAGTGCTCTGGTTTAAAGAGCACACTGTTAATATGAGGGTTTTCTCCAACTCCTTTGTTGTTTCAGAAAACATGGAACGCTCTATCGAATTAAAAAGAGAGGGGAGTGCAGAGCAGGTAGCTGTAACAGCCGAAATACTCAATGAATATCTCGTGCTGGTTCAATCCCAGTTTCAAGAATATCAACGCCTGCTGCTTTTTGACGATGGTGGTACGGTATTTGCCCAAAGTAGTGAAAACAGAAGTCCTTTGGCACTACCTGATAACTGGAAAGAACAACTGGCACAAAATAAGATTGTTATCGGAGAAATTGACAGGAACGGATCCCCAACTAAGGCCACTGTCCTGATAGCAACGCCAGTTTTTTCACCTAAACAGCAGTTTCTTGGTCTGCTGGCCACAGAAGCCACGATGGATGGCCTACAATCAGTGATGGAATCAATTGCCGTTACACAATCAACACACCTTTCACTACTCAACAGAGATGGTTCAATTCTTGGCTCCACCACTCAACTAACTAAAAAAGCAATAACAACAACAGCTTTCCCCGAATCCGACAGCCTTCACAGATTGTATGGCAATCCAATGGTGCTTTCCACCTACACAAGTATCAACGACACAAAGGTCGTTGGTATATTTGCTCCCCTTCCCCATCTCTCCTGGGGAATTCTGATGGAAAAAAGTTACGATCTTACTTTTGCAGAAATCCTGAAACTAAAAAACATTACCCTTTCAATTATAGCCCTGCTCTTAACATTTATTGGTGTTGCCGCATTTTTCCTCTCCTACAGTATCCTTTCCCCTTTGAGACAGCTGGTTAAAGGTGCCATGCAGGTTGCCGGTGGCGATCTTACTGTACAATTACCTGTGAAAAACAGAGATGAACTGGGTTTTACGATAACAATTTTTAACAATATGGTTATCCAGCTGCGAAAAAACCGTGACCAGCTTGAAAAACTTGCTTCCGTAGACTCTCTCACCAGCCTGGCCAACCGTAAACATATAATGGACACTCTGGCATTACACATAAAACGATACGCAAGACACAAAGCACCTTTCTCAATCCTGATGACCGATCTTGATCATTTTAAGCTGGTAAACGATACGTACGGACACCTTGCCGGGGATGCTGTTCTGGTAAAGATTGGGAAAATATTTCATAAAACGCTGCGCTCGATTGATACCGCAGGACGTTACGGGGGAGAGGAGTTCCTGATTATTCTGGATAATGCCGGGGAACAGGAAGCCGAGCAGACAGCAGAGCGTATCAGGAAGGCTGTAGAAGATACTGAGATCATCATGGATGGACAAATAATCAAAGTCACTCTCAGTATCGGTATTGCCACAACCAGTGATACAAACAATATGGATAATGGGAAGCTACTGATTGGACTAGCCGATAAAGCACTTTACAGGGCAAAACAAGAGGGCAGAAACCGCACTGTGCTCTCAGGGAACAATCTCGAGTAACTGGTAATACACCCAGCCTTTTCCCTTTGTTTCAGATGTAACCTGAATCCAGTTTTCCACATAAGCCAGAGCTTTTATTTCTGTCCCGCTCTTAAGCGTAAAGAGAATATCGTTCTGCATACCGGGATCGGTTCGCACGTTGCATGTTTTTGTTACTTTCATCAGTAATGGATCAACAAAAACAATATCCGCACCGTTATTGAACAGGTTCTTCCCCTGCTGCGTACGAACTGGCTGAATCAACTGCTGTGCCTTATTTGACAAGTTAAATGCTTTATCAATATCACCTTTATTGAGTGCGGCCACACTCAATGCTATTGTTTGTTCTGTATCAAGTATAAGCTGGCGCAACTCTTCGTTCATTGCTTTTTCGCTGGCAGCCTTAAGCATGGTTTTAACTTCTGCGATGTTGGCAACCGTTTCCGCTTTACTGCTATGGCTCCGTAATTTTGCTTTGCTGCGAACAACTTCACGAGTGGTATGTTGCTGAGCCAGAATGAGTTTTTTAATTTCGTCCTGTTTCCCGGCTAATTCCTGTTGTAATTTTTCCACTTCCGAGAGTAGTTTTTTGTTCTCTTCTTC
>JAOZLM010000273.1 GCA_029934815.1 Desulfocapsa sp.
GTATTCCAGTACGTTTGCAGAATCGCTCACGATACCAGCGCAATGATGCTGCCAGACCGTAATCGTCCAGAACCTGAGGTCTTAATTCTGCCATGACATCGCGAATATTGACAGTAGTTTTTTCCACAAGCTCGATGGAATCCATAAGTCGATCGTTGACTTTTTCCAGTTGTTCCGGCTGCAACTGATTATGAAGAATGTTCAGATTGATGTTCAAGGCCGTCAGGCTCTGCCCGACCCGATCATGCAGTTCACGGGCAATTTCTTTGCGATTAGCTTCCTCGACTTCCTGGAGCTTAATCGTCAGAGCCCGCAACACTGTTTCAGATTCCTTCAGCTCTTGTTCAACTTTGTTTCTTTCTGTGATATCTTCTACAATACCATCAAGGTATTCACTCCGGCCATTACCCTCCTCAATGCGACGTGCAGAGATTGATGCAAGAAAACTACTCCCATCACTTCTTTTTAACCGACATTCAAAGTTGGTTACCTGTTTCCTGCTCTCTATTTCAGTTAACAGGGCTCCCCGGTCTTCCAGGTTTTCGTAAAAGTTTGTTGTCATCAATGGGGGGATGGGATTGTTCTTTTCCATGGCCATCATTTGAAAAAGGGCTGAATTGATGTTTACAAGTTCTCCATCGAGTGTTGATCTAAAAACTCCGACGGGTATATTATCGTTTAGCGATCGGTACTGATTTTCACTGTAGCTGAGTTCCTCTTTAATTGCTTCTAGCTCTGTCACCTTCTCTTTCAGGCCGTTAATCAGACTTTTCAGTCGAGCTGTCATTTCATTGAAAGTCAGTGAGAGAACCTGCAGTTCATCTACTCCATCTCCGGGGATGAGTTGTATATCCAGATTGCCTTTACCGACCTGTTGAGCAAAGCGAGTGAGTTGGCGCACGGGACGGCCAACAACGAGCCAGATAGCAACACCACTTGCTATTGCGATAAGGAGGAAGCTGATAGTAAGTTTTATTTGAGATGAACGGTAAATTGCTGCTACAATCCCGTTTACTAAATCAGTATCGCTGCCGGTAACAACAATTTTCTTTTGACCTTCTATTCTGGCATATCCAGTAACGCGTTTCTTGTGATTATCAAGAAAAGCATTCGTTTCCCCTGATAAAATCAATTCAACCGATTTTTGTGTAAAATCCTCATTTATCAATGTGCCGATTTTGGAATGATCAGGATGAAAGAGATATAGGCCACCCTGGTCAATAATAGTGAAGCTGTTTTCAGTGGTTAAATAATGTTCATGGAAGAAAGAGATAACTTGAGGTTCAGTGGAGTGTGATAATGCAGTTGCGAGCAATTGCGTTTGCTCTTGTTGATTCTCAATTGTTAATCGGTCAAAACCGGATACAACCGAGTTGAGAACAAATGTTGCCACAGTGGCCAAAGGCAGAGCAGAAAGGACCAAAAACCATACTGTTAATCTAATGGAGAGGGAACTGTTTTTAACTGTGGTTTCACTGCTGTCATAATGACACCATAAAGGGCAGCGGTATTTTGGCGGCAAAGCGGCCATGATAATTGTGGTAATTACTACGGTGATAATAAGCTCAGGGAGTGCAAACTCTATCAGGGTTATATAGAGACGCCATAAGGTTGTATCTCCAAAATTCAGAGCAAAGGCGACTGGATCGAGAGTAAAGAAAACTCCAATATAGACTGGTATCAGTATTAGATAATAGTAAATAATCACCAATCCGGCCCATCCGAATAACAACCATGGCAGTACCGTTCTCTGATACACCAGTTTTTTATAGGTGATGCCAATGAAAAGACCAGCAATCACATGGGCAGCCAGAGTCGGGAAATAAGGGGTAGTGGTTCCAGTAAACCAGGGAATGCTCATCAAACCGATTATAATACCACCGATGGGACCAGTTAAAGCAGCGCCAAGTGTTACTAACAACTCACGTGGATCAGTAGCTGCAGAGTTTAGAACGGGAATCTTAAACCCCATCTCTTCCATAGTCAGTGTTGCCACACCAAAAATAAGCGCTGTTACTATTATTTTTTTTGAGATTAGTAACCCTGACTTCATTTTTTGATACCGCCCTGCATCTTCTGGAATTTTGACTGATGAGTATTTCTTTTATGCTCTTGTTATTAGAAGCTGTTTGTATGAAAAAGCAACCTTCTTTCTACGAATGCTGCATATTAAGAACTCTCTGTTCCCAAACCTGTACATGCCATTGATCTCTTTTTTTACGATTTTTTTAACATTCCTCACATAAAGTGTCATAATCTCCCGACAGACAATCCCTTTCTCAATAAGGTAGAGTGAAGTCTCGTAAAACTTATCCGGTTTTGAGACTCAACTGAATGGACGCATTTTGCATCTGTCGCAATTCTACTGAGCCTCCCGGAGACTGCTCAGGAGACCACTCTTTGCAAACTGACGAAGATCATAAAGGCCACAGGCCCAGGGTGATTTTGATTGCTGAAGGCCACGATGCCTTACAGGATTCACTGAAGGATCTGGTTAGAACGGAACTGCCAGATACACGGGTGATGACGGTGTACAGCGGCAAAGAAGCCGTCAAATTGTGTTTGGCCAGCAGACCGACAGTGGTGATTCTCGATGTTGACCTGCCTGAGCTAAATGGTGTTGAGGCCACCCGGAAGATACACAACAGTCAGCCGGATGTGCCCATTATACTCATCCATGAGGAGGGATCTACAGAATACCGGATCAGTGCTCTTGCCGCAGGTGCCAGAGGCTATGTAACCAAGCAAAGGATCGCTGTCGAGCTTGTGCCTGTGCTCAAAATGATGCTGACATCCGGGAGCAGAACAAACCAGAGCAAAGGAAGTGGCTGAATAAACTCAAGTAAGGAGAAAGAATCATGAACAAGTCTGAACTTATCATCAAAATTGCAGAATCCGCAGATATCAGTAAAAAAGCAGCAGGAGATGCCCTGCAGGAATTTACGACCACGGTTAGTAACACCCTGAAAAAGGGTGGTAAGGTGACCTTAATTGGTTTTGGTACATTTTCAGTTTCCAAAAGAGCAGCTCGAACTGGCAGGAACCCGCAAACTGGAAAAGAGATTCAAATCCCTGCCAAAAAAGTTGCTAAATTTAAAGTTGGGAAAAAACTGGTCGAATCAGTCAACTAGCGATATATTTTTTTAAAAGAGTTAGTGAGATTTTTTGAAACGAAAAAATCTAATCTTTGCTGTTCCCCAAAACGGGTAAAAATATGTATTCTTTTTTTGTTTGCATTACAAGTGATTGCACTGTTCTTCATTTCACCCATGGTAATGGCCCAGACGCAGGTTCAGCTCTATTATAGTGAGCGAGTTCCCTATGCGGTGACACGGCCTGACTGCTACACCGGCAGCCCTGACCTTAGTTGGATTAGCCCTGATTTGCCAACTTCGCCTGCCGACACTTTTTTTCGGAGTCTGCTTACTTTACCCATTACTGAACAGTTGGATTGTTCTGTGATGTAATGGATAACAGGGCTTTATAAAAATAATAAGTTGGCAATTAGGGCAGCATGGGCTTGAGCACCATTATTCCTGGTACTGAATCCCAATTCTGAGAGAATCGATTAGTATATATGCATGTATAGAAGACAGGAGTTATAAGTTTTGCGCAAATCAGATTTAACGCTATTGATTATCTTTTTTCTTGGCATCCTCAAAGGCATGTTTGCAGGACCAGCTCTATCCCATGAATCAGCCAATCCTTCAAATTCCCTTTCCCCCCTGACCATTGTAGACAGTAACTCTGGTAAACTGCATTTGTCGAAAGCCGAACAAGACTGGCTAGCTCAAAATCATGTGGTGCATGTCCGGGTAGGAGATTATGCTCCAATACAGTTATTC
>JAOZLM010000038.1 GCA_029934815.1 Desulfocapsa sp.
AGGTGGCAAGTTCTCTAAACTTCCGACATTCAATTATCTTGGTACACTGGAATAGAATTCATGGTGATACCGCTACAAACGGGTGTTCTTTAAGACCGCAGGGTTACAATGACTTACCGTCAAACGTCCACGCGACTACGTCGCTGCGGGATTGTTTGACGGTAAATCATTATAACCCTTGCTATTAGCTAAGGCTACGAACTTGTTTATACTGTACAATAAGATTGCAAATGGCTAAGTAAAAACTTCATATTCGAGGAACGCAAATTTGATGGAGTGAGGCGTACTTAAGTACGTCGTAACGACAGCAAATTTGCAGTGACGAAGAAGATGGAGATTTTTTACTTAGCCATTTAGTTGCTTCTGGATCTGGTTTCATCAAGCCTGCGCATGCCTTCCATCAGGAGTTTCATAAAGTAACCAATTTCAGGAATTTCAAGATCCTGAGCCGGTATACCTGGTGTAAAGCGGAATCGACCTTCCTGTTCTTTCAACAACTCGTAAAATGCACTTTCACCTTCATTGCTATCATACTTTGCTTTAATTAATGAACCTTGTCGAAAAGAAAAACGGGCAGTGCCTTTTTGTAACTCACTGATTGTTAATATTCCTGTTTTCTGGTTCATATTAAGTGTCTGAAAGAGTGCTTCGGCAGGGATTTCAGCAAGATTTCCAATCATTCCGGAGGAAAGATCTTCCGCACGGATAGTGTTGGATTTGGTGAGACGACTTGCCATAAGCCGGGTAAAGTAAAGTTGGATAGCGGGGTATTTCTCAAGAATTTTCTGGAAATTTCTTCTATCAATATAAAGAATTGAAGAGGGCTCCTGGACCTGGATAGTAGCGCCAACAGAGTCATTACAGATAAGGCTCATTTCTCCGAACACTTCTCCCTTTGACAAACTTGAAATGGTCATTCCGCGGTCATTTATAACATTTACTGAACCAGTTACTATGATATAAAAATTTCCGCCTGGATCTCCTTTGCGAATTACAATATCACCTTTTTCAAGTTTATTGAGTTTAAAGAACTGCACTACTTTTTCAAGATTGTCGTCGTCAATGTTTTTGAAAAACGCAAAGTCTGAAAGAAGATGAAGCATTGATGCCAGTTCATGGACATAATCCTTTTCACTTCCATTATCCCTAAGGCTAAGTGATTTTGTGTATTCGAGACGAAGCGACCCTGTGCAACCGCTGCAACTCACCATACATACGGGTATCCTGTCAGCACGTTCGTATTGAATAATAATTTTGGTAAGATCACCACTTAATATCTTACATTTTTCTTTTTCCATGGGAGAACGAATAATGGCAGTAACAACGAACGTGTTTTCCTCTTCGGAATTCATTGCAATCGTTATCCCTGTGACAGAAAACAGATCCCCAAAATCATAGAGAGGACAGTTTTTTGCTTCAATAACTTTAAAAACCGCTTTAGGAAAAGCCATAGATAGAACCAGTTTGTCGTGGTGGGCTGAAACTCACCTTAATCAGTATTAATTCGCTAAGATATTATATATTATCGACTGGGAGTAGCAAGTCAAACAGAAAGTAGTTTTATTAGAATTCAGAACTGCAATATTACATTCGAGAGAAGTAAAAAATCGGTTTTTTTTTGTGATACAAAACACGTACAACATGTTTGCAAATCACCAATTACTGGTAATATTAAGAATCCATTGAAAATCTATTGACTTTAATGCTTTGGCATATTAAAAATATATAGTTTTTGAATTAACAAATTTAATCATTTTCACAATTATAATAATATCCGGTTGTTAATCGGTTATATATATTAGCGAACAATAAAGGAGAAATTCGTGGCCAATCATAAATCTGCTGAGAAACGCAATCGTCAGTCTCAGGTACGTCGTGTACGCAATCGCGCAAATAGAACCCGTATGAGAAATGCAGTTAAAGCGGTAGACAGCGCTATTGAAGCTGGTGCTCAGGAAGATGCGCAGACTGCTCTTAAAGTTGCTGTTCCAATAATTGCAAAAACAGCTAGCAAGGGAACCATTCACAAGAAGAATGCTTCAAGAAAGGTGTCCCGCCTCACAAAACGTGTGAACAAGATGATGGCCGCTGCCTAAGCGACTTCTTTTCCCGTACGGAAAACTTTTTTGTTCCGATGTTTGCCAAAAGGCCATAAAGTCTTAGTACTTTATGGCCTTTTTTTTATTCTATGGTAAATTGACCTGACGAAAATAGATTACTATCCGACTAAAGCCACGTACAGCAGAATCCCAATGAATTATCAGCCTGACTACCAAACATTCAATAACCAGCAAGAAAAATCGAGTCTGGTACCTGTTTACCGAACAATTATTTCTGACCTGGACACACCACTCACGCTGTTTGCAAAAATCTGCACGGACAAACAGCACAGTTTCCTCTTCGAATCCATGGAAGGCGGCGAGAAGTGGGGGAGGTATTCATTTGTAGGTTTCGATCCGATCCTCACATTTGAATCAACTGACTCCAATGTTGAAATACAATCCTTTTCAACTGCATTGGATAGCGAAACCCAGCACAATGTTAATCCGCTGGATTCGTTAAAAGCAATTCTTGAAAATTTTAATGCTGCTGAAGACAGCGAGCTTCCGAAATTTTGCGGCGGTGCTGTTGGGTTTCTCGGCTATGATATGGTTCGTTTTATGGAAGAACTTCCTAAAACGAATACAAATCGCAGTATGCCGGATTCATCCTTTATGATTCCACGTCTTGTACTGGTTCATGATAATTTCAAACAGACGGTAACAATTGTCTGCTGGGTTCCAACTGGACGTGACAGTGATAGTGAAAGACAATATAAGGAAGCAACTCTAAAAATAGATTCCGTTGTTGCCTTGCTTCGCGCCCCTGTTCCGCCTTCTTTTCATGAATCGAGTATTCATGGCTGTGACACAAAGCATATTTTTTCATCAAATATGGAAAAGAGTTCTTTTTATGATATGGTGGAAAAGGCTCGTGAATATATAAAAGCCGGAGATATTATTCAGGTCGTATTGTCACAACGATTTCACACCAAAACAGAAATAGACCCACTTGTCTTATACCGTGCGTTACGCCACATAAATCCAAGTCCGTATCTGTTTTATTTACAACTTGGTGATCTTATACAAATAGGTTCATCTCCGGAAATTCTGGTTCGCAAAGAAGATGATGTTATTGAGTTGCGCCCAATTGCCGGTACACGAAAACGCGGGCGCACAAAAGATGAAGATATCGCACTTGAAAAAGAGCTTCTTGCAGACCCAAAAGAAACAGCAGAACATTTAATGCTTGTTGATCTTGG
Organism: Desulfocapsa sp.; assembly: GCA_029934815.1. Taxonomy (GTDB): domain Bacteria; phylum Desulfobacterota; class Desulfobulbia; order Desulfobulbales; family Desulfocapsaceae; genus Desulfocapsa. The sequence continues at coordinate 3,302 of JAOZLM010000038.1, forward strand.
TCGTAATGATGTTGGCCGAATAGCAAAAGACGGAACAGTAGAGGTTACTGATCTCCTTGTTGTTGAGCGCTACAGCCATGTTATGCACATTGTTTCAGGAGTGAAAGGAATAATAGCTGAGGATAAAGATCAGTTTGATGTGATGAAAGCCTGTTTTCCTGCCGGGACTGTCAGTGGCGCTCCCAAGATTCGTGCCATGGAAATTATTGATGAGCTTGAACCTGACGGGCGAGGGCCTTATGCCGGTGCGGTGGGTTATTTTGGTTTTTCAGGGAATATGGATTTTTGTATCACCATTCGAACCTTTATTATGCAGAATGATAATCTTTGGGTGCAGGCCGGAGCCGGCCTTGTATACGACTCAGAGCCTGAAAAAGAATACGAAGAAACAATTAACAAATCAATGGGACTGCGCCGAGCCGTTGAGCTTGTGGAAAAGGGGTTTTAGTCATGCTTGTGATCATAGATAATTACGATTCCTTTACCTATAATATCGTACAGACAATTGCCGGTAATTTCCTTGATGAAGGTAAAAAGGGAGATATTCGGGTCTTTCGTAACGACAAGACAACCGTTGAGGAAATTGCGGACTTACAACCAGATCAGATTCTTATCTCACCTGGTCCATGCACTCCGTCTCAGGCGGGGATATCCATTGCGACCATCAAACATTTCAGTGGAAAAGTTCCCATCCTTGGCGTATGCCTCGGGCACCAATCCATTGCTGCAGCATTTGGTGGCGATGTTGTACGGGCCAGTCGAATTATGCATGGCAAAACATCGCCTGTTTACCATAACAATGAAGGAATATTTGCAGGTCTTGACAACCCTTTTGATGGTATGCGCTACCACTCTCTCATTGTAAAAAAAGAGACTGTACCGGATTGCCTTGCGATTACAGCCTGGACAGCAGAAGGGGAGATCATGGGTTTACGTCACAAAGCATTAAATGTTGAAGGAGTTCAGTTTCACCCCGAATCTATAATGACTCCTGACGGTATTCAGTTGTTGAAAAACTTTATCCTGCAAAATCAGTGATAGAGGTACTTTCCACTGTACCCTCTACCTTTTTATAATCCTTTTAACACAGCACAGACAAATCAGGAGTTTATGAATATCCAGCAGGCAATAGCAAAAGTGATACAGAGCCAGGATCTCACTGAAAATGAGATGGTAGATGCTATGAATGAAATCATGAGTGGTGTTGCCACCCCTGCTCAGATTGGCTCATTTATAACTGCCCTTCGCATGAAAGGTGAAACTGTTGAGGAAATAACAGGTGCTGTGCGTGTTATGCGAGAAAAGGCCACCGCCATAACATCTGGAGTAAATCCCGGTGATGTGCTGGTCGATACCTGCGGAACGGGTGGTGATGGTTCCGGTACCTTTAATGTTTCCACAACCACTGCTTTTGTTGTAGCCGGAGCAGGTCTTCCTGTTGCCAAACATGGTAACCGCTCTATTTCCAGTAACTGCGGTAGCGCCGATGTGCTTGAAGCGGCAGGTGTATCTCTTGACATCAGCCCCGATCAGGTTGGGCAATGTATTCAGGAAATAGGAATTGGTTTTCTGTTTGCTCCGGCACTGCATGGTGCAATGAAACATGCAATTGGCCCTCGTAAAGAACTGGCTGTCCGTACTATTTTCAATATTCTTGGTCCGTTAACCAATCCTGCTGGGGCAAATGTTCAGGTTTTAGGAGTTTTTGATGAAACGCTTATTGAACCTCTGGCTCAGGTATTAAATAAACTCGGCTCCAAACGCGCCCTTGTGGTGCATGGTGCAGGAAACCTTGATGAACTCACCGTCACCGGCGAAACTAAAGTAGCTGAACTGTGTAATGGAAAAGTAACTTGTTACGCCATAACTCCTGAAGAAGTTGGCCTGAAAAAATCAAGTATCGAAGAGTTGCAAGGCGGTAAGGATGCGGTGGAATCAGCCGAGCAGATGCGAGCCGTACTTGCCGGAGAACAAGGAGCTAAACGAGATATGGTTCTGTTAAATAGCGGTGCTGCGCTTATGGCTGCCGGACTCTGTGACACAATACAGGATGGCATTAAAAAAGCAGCGGAAGTTATCGATTCAGGCCTTGCTATAGAAAAGCTGAATCAGCTGGTTACTCTCTCAAATAAATAATTATTATGGCTCATATTCTAGACACCATTGTCGCAAGAAAAAAGGAAGAGGTATCCATTCTACGCAGGAATGGTGTGCATATCCCTGCAGAATTCACTAAAAAAACAATTTCAGGCCCCAGAGGGTTTCGCCAGGCTCTTATTGATTATGCTGGCGTTGCAATCATAGCTGAAGCCAAGAAAGCATCACCTTCAAAAGGACTTATCTGTCCTGATTTTGACCCAGTCAAAATTGCAAAAGAATATGAAAACAACGGTGCTCAGGCAATTTCTGTACTTACGGATGTTGATTTTTTCCAGGGAGCATTACTGTACCTGCTTCAGGCAAGGGAAGTGGTTTCAATTCCTGTTCTGCGAAAAGAATTTATCATTGATCCATTGCAGATTGAAGAAGCACATGTTTGCGGTGCAGATGCAATTCTCCTTATGGCTTCAATCCTTGACAAACATCAGCTTATTGATTTTCAGGATCAGGCAAATGAATACAATATAGATTGCCTTGTGGAAGTACACGATGAAACAGAACTTGAAACTGTACTGGCAACCTCGGCAAATCTTATTGGTATCAATAACAGAAACCTGAAAGACTTTTCCATGAATACCGAAACAACTTTTCGGTTGAAAAAAATGATCCCCGACACGATTGCAGTTGTTGGTGAATCCGGATTGAAAACTGCCGAAGACATAAGTCGATTGCAAGAAGCCGGAGTTACAGCGGCACTGATTGGCGAAACACTGATGCGAGGCGAGAAGGGCGGAAATAGTCTGCAGGGTATGCGAGGCCTTAGCCAGTGAAACCTCCATTCAGAACACGGATAAAAATGTGTGGCCTCACTCGTGACAAAGATATCGAGGCTGGAATAAACGCAGGTCTTGACGCACTTGGTTTTATTTTTTACGACAAAAGCCCACGCAATATCACTCCGGATTTCGTCCGATCCGTGGTTAACAGAATAGGCCCATTCACTGATTGTATAGGCGTTTTTGTGAACCGTGAGCGTGAAGAAGTAGAAGAGATAATCGAATATTGCGGTCTTTCCCATGCGCAGCTACATGGAAGTGAAGATCCTAAATATTGTGAACGTGTCGAGCGTTTTGCCTCACCGTGCCGTGTTATAAAAGCTTTCCGGGTAAGTGAAGAAAGCCGCAGAGAAGATTTTGCCCCTTACGCAGGTGCCATCCATGGTTTTCTTCTTGATACTTACAGTAAGGGTATTGCAGGTGGTACCGGATGTACCTTCGACTGGTCAATTATTCAACAATTACAACTGCAACGACCAATGATCCTGGCAGGAGGTTTAGATCCTGATAATGTGGAAGAGGCATTAAAAGAGGTGCGACCTTTTGGCCTTGACGTTAATTCAGGAGTCGAGATTGAACCGGGAATTAAAGATCATGAGAAACTCTTTTCCTTTGTGCGTAAAGTTCGTACTTTTGAAGCTGCAGGCCTGTAGGTTTGAAGATTATTTTAGAGGGCAATTATAAATGCACCTCTGTACCCCTTGCTTAACAATGCCTTTTCACTTCTCCTTGCGTTATTAAGTGTCCGGCCAACATACACATGAACCCTGTAAAAGAGCTTTCCGTTTACCTGTGCTTTTCTGATGATTGCTTTATGGTTAGCTTTTGAGAATTTATCCTGTAATTCTAGCGCGTTGTATTTTTGTAAAAAAGCGCCAATCTGCACATAATATTCACCTGAACGCAAATCAGCCTGCGCTTTAAAAACAATATTTTCACCACTTTTTTTGTTCTGTACTTCTCCAAGAGCAGTAATTGTCACTCGTGCAGTACCTGAATTCACAAGACCAAGCTTTTTTGCAGCTCCATAACTCAGATCTATAATCCTTCCCTGTATAAATGGTCCGCGATCATTAACCCGGACAACGATCTTCTTCCCGTTTTCTTTATTCTGAACAAGAAGCATTGTATGCATGGGTAACAGCTTATGAGCTGCCGTAATATCATGCATATTATACTTCTCACCATTTGATGTAAGTCTGCCGTGAAAATCACGACCATACCAGGAAGCGATACCCGACTCGACGTAACCGCTAGCGGTGGGTAGAGGGTAGTAGGTGTGGTTTTTTATAACATAGGGCCGCTGGGTGCCGGGAGTTCTTGTTTTGCCTGCAAAGGCCGAATTGCTGCATAGCAAACAACTGAGTATCAGAATAGAAAAAAATATAAATCGATATTTACTGGAAGGAATCATTTTATTTCAGAGCGTCCTTTTCATTACGTAAAAATTGTTCGATTCGCTCTTCATAAAAAAGTCCAGCTTTGCCAGTTGTGTGTGGAACGTAAGGTAACATCCCTTCATTTTCTGTTGTGGCTGGTACAGAATCAAAAAGTACTTCCTCGTCTTCGTTAATCCATGAAAGGTGAATGTCAAGTATAGGACGAACTACCTGAAGCTTTCTGTTGTTATCACGTCCAATCTGAACATCTTCCCAACGTCTGATACGATAGCCTTTATGCCACAGGCCGGGAAATTGTTCACCGCTGATTTTGTCACTCATCATGGGTTCCATTTCATCGGCATCGTAATCAAGATTGTTGAGAAGTAATTTTTCCACCTCAAAACTGCCCTGAGCAGTTAATCTTGCAAAATCTTCGTATTCATCAAGATCACTGCGTAATAAGCTGGTCTGCTGATCATTAAAAGACCAGCGCGCATGACAAACCTGACAAGCGGCGATGCCTTTGTACTTTTTGTGTGCAGGATGCTGCATTAAGGGGATCGCGTGTTTATTGTTACCATTTCTTGATAGCAGAGTATAGGAACCTTTAGGATCGACGGTAATATTATCCGGCAGGTTCTTTTCTAATAGTTGCCTGTCATGGCAAGTGGCGCAGCTAAGAGTAGAAGAAACTTGCCCCATGAGTTCCGAACCGTTATGACAATCAACACAGACAAGACCTTTCTGTTGATGGATATCAACCTGTAACTGGTGGTACTCAAGCCCAAAGGGACGAAAGTAATCATTGGTAGTTGTGTAGGGAGTTCGGTACTCATCATTCATGTCATGCTCAAATCGTCCGTAATAATCTGCACCAACATGATTTCCATAATGACATTGCAGACACTGTTTATCGCCCGGTGTTTTAAGGAAGCTATGTGAAACAAGTTTTCCCTCATAAAATGAGAGATGACAACTGGCGCAACCACTGCCGCGAACAATCCCGGGGTACCTGTCTCCGGTATAATAAACATGGCAGCGTAAACATCTGCGCCGTAATAAATCGTCTGCTAAATCCAATACAGTCTCAGGTGATTTAACCAGTGGGATATCAAGAATACTTTCAAGTGATTCTGTCGCGCCAAAAGCTTTTCGGACAAGATTCACTTCATTTTTTACAGTAAAATGCAATGAGTGGTTGTTATCCAGAACCTGTTGTTGGTGGCATTTGCCACAACTGCTCATCATGTTGTCAGGGTGGGCAGGTTCTCGAACAAGGTTTTTATGGGCAGTCGCTTTTGTATTAGTATCGTTATTTCCTTTGTGACATTCTGTGCATTCAAAGTCGTGAGCCGGATCAAGACTTTTGTCATGGCACGAAAGACAACCCTTTGTTGTATTGACACTCAGGATGACACTCGGCGCAGGAACTACTTCTTTCTTCTTTTCTGGCTCAGGTGAGCAGGAAGATATCAGCAGGAAAACAAATAAAAGAAGAAAGGTGAGTGATTGCATTAACAATTGACTTTGACAGGCTACCTTGCTATTTTCAGGCAGTTAAAATTATAAGGCCAAAAAGCCGACATAGCTCAGTTGGTAGAGCGACGCTCTCGTAAAGCGTAGGCCAGCAGTTCGATCCTGCTTGTCGGCTCCAAATACACCCCCAGGGTTAAGCATTTAGGGGCATCTCGAAAAGCTAACTGGTACAGAAAATTATCCTGCGCCGGTTGTGCACCATTTGTGGAGAGTCTCCCGTAGCCCCTTTCTAACATAAGCTATTTATTTCTGCGATTCTATTCGCCTGTACTGTATTATATATAGTACAGGGCAAAAGAAAGGGTATGCCACGAATGCCCCCTCTTTAACTTAAAGAAATAATAACAATTTGTAACCCTCAGTTACTTACCGAGCAGATTATTCATATGCAGTTGTTCTGACCCGACCTGACACTTCCTGTAATGAGATTTGAAAAAAATACCCCTTACTTGAAAGGGTATGTGAAGGTGTTCTGTTTTGCCACTTCTTTGACTTTACTATTGGATAAAACAGAAAAGTTGGAAGAAAAAGTAATAGGATTTTCAATCCCATATGAGTAATATACCAGATAATTTAAAAATCTTGGGTTTGACAAATGGTACTTAGAAGCTACTGCTCATGGCAGACCGAACAACTTTGAAGTCGCCAGAGTTGTAGCTGTTCACAAAAATATCTACCTCGTGAGTAATCGAAAGGTGGAGTCTACGGCTGAATTAATTGGAAAAATAATATTCAATGCATCTTCTCCTTTTGACAATCCTGTCATGTGATGAAGAATAAAAAAAGTCGCAGATAGCACCCAACAGTCACCTCTTCGTTATCAATGAGAACACGAGAATCAACAAGCAGGGGGCATAATCCCACCCAAGAAGTACACCAGAATGCGCTTGGATCAGATGAATGTCCGATCCTTTCTCAATGAGTAGATAAGCTCTTGGTCGATACGACAGCTTTTCCAAAAGCTTTCCCTGGTGGCGGAGGAAAGCAACAAAATAGTTGGCAATATTATTCCCAGTACTGTGAGAATTGAAGATTGTGAGAAAGATATTTCAACCTATATTTTAGCTCCGATAGCCGTAGTAAAGGGATGCCAAAGAAAGGAGACAGCAAACTTGATATGAGATACCAGAACAAAGTAAAGACAAAATAATAACGTCACTACGCTCCGACACTCGTTTCCGAAATCACTGAACTGACTGTCCGGAGTCAGTGGAATACACAGTAACGTTCCTGGGGTACATCAGTATTTGTATTAAAATACTTAGGTCAGTCGATACTGGCCGATCAGCTAACAAATGCTAACGTGGAGAAAATATGAAAAAGTTCATTAAATTGATTAGTTTTACCATTCTGGTTTTCAATCTTCATTCCATAGCCATTGTCGAGGCAAAAAACTTAAATCAGGAATTTATTGATACAATCACTGAAGAAATTAATAATGCGGAATCAAGTGAAAAGCGGGCTGAATATTTAGTATATCGTGCAAGAAGGTATGCCCGGACAAATAAACTTGAAATGGCATTATCTGATTTTTCTTCAGCACTTAAAAATGACAACAAAGATTGGATACTACTTGAACGATGCAAGTTATTAATAGAAATGGAAAGATATTCTGATGTAAAAAAAGACTCTTCTGATTTACTCACACGAAATTATGACCCGAGTGGTGAAACCTCCTATTATTATTATATCTCAACCAAAGAGCTTAAAAAAAAGAGTTTGGATGAAATGCCAATTCTCATATTAATGCCTCCGATCAACCTTGACCACAAAACAAATTCTAATTCTTCTCATAGTTATTGTCATGCTGCGCTGGATAAAATGAGACTCGAGGCAGAGCGTTTAAAGAATGAGGGATTGAACTCAACGAGTATCGATGATTTTTTGAAACCTTACGGTACGCTAAATCCTTTTGCAGGACTTGTTGAAGGAAGAATAATAAAAAAATATGCGAGCTTTTCAACTACATCGCCTTTCCCGGATTTTAGTAATAAATGTATTAATGAAATTTTTAATAATAAATGTTCAGAATACACTATTAAAAATCAAAGAAAGAGAATGGAACATCGTAGAGAAAGAAACCTGGGACATGGCACCAATGAATGGCTTGAATTAAGGGGCCGATGTGTTCCTTATGAGAAATAAAACAAGGTGCCAAAACATTCCTTCCCAAGCAAGCCTTCTGGAACCCAATAATTATCCGATGCACAATTACTCATGTCCCTACCAAGAGCAACGAAAACTAACCGTGATCTCAAATGTGGCAACTGTGGTGCATTGATCTCAGCAGGTGAACTTTTCTGCAACACAAGATTTGTGATCGCTATCAAAGATGGACGGACCCATCATCTTGACGAGCACCTGTGCCGCAATTGTGGTGATTGTCTTTTTTCCGGGACGGATCAATTAGCGGTCACTCATTGGAAGCATGATATGTTACCGATGATTGACTGGGTTCTTGATGACTTGGGTATTTCGTTTGAATGATGCTACTATACGTACTCAGATACCCCCGAACCTGCAAATAGGTTTACATGGGCAGGATTTATAACTCACTCATAATTTCCTTACGTTTTGCTTGGTATTCATCTTTCTTTAGTCGACATTATATCTGTGCTGCGATCTTCTGCCGATTCGACAGTAGGCTAGGTGGCGCGGGTATTGACGGCTCTTAGTATTTATCTACAGTTGAAGGCTAATAAATAATCACGCTAAGAAGGAAACACGTGTCTAGGATACTGGTGACGATTCAGCCAGTTGGGTTTTTCGGTATTCAATTCACAGAATTTCTTACTCATGATCAGTTAGGTCAACTTGCTGATGGATAGCTTAAGATTAAGATCCCCTGTTCTAATCTACTGTAGCTCAGAACTCTTTTAAATTTGATACGTCTACTGTTATTCTAAAGTCTATGTTTTTTCAGGAGGTTGAGTGTTGGCCGTTGCTTGAAATCAGAGCTCATCAGGAAGAAGATAAACCCAGCTAT
>JAOZLM010000274.1 GCA_029934815.1 Desulfocapsa sp.
TAAATCTTTGTATTCAGAGTGAAGGTACAATCGTTTTTTTAGGGAGGTATGCATGCAGGATATCAGTAAGATAAGAAATTTGGCTATCATCGGACACGGCAGTTGTGGAAAAACTTCATTGGCTGAGGCCATGCTGTTCACAGCCGGTAAGATTAAGCGACTGGGTAAGGTCGATGACGGCACAGCAGCACTTGACTTTGAAGACGAAGAAGTCCAGCGTAATGTCTCCATCAATACCTCCTTTCACAATTATTCCTGGAAAAAACATAATGTTTTTCTCATGGATACTCCCGGTGATGATAACTTTATTAATGAAAGTTTTGTTGCCACCCAGATGGCTGATGGAGCGGTTTTTATCGTTGGTGCAGTCCTTGGTGTAAAAGGGCAGACAATTAAGTTTGCTGATTTTATCGCTAACAGATCCTTGCCATCGCTATTATTTATCAACAAACTTGACCGTGAACGTGCCGATTTTACACGTACTCTTGATCAGATTGAAGAGTCGCTTCCAATCACTCCTGTGGTTCTGCAAATCCCCATTGGTGAAGAAGAGAATTTCCGTGGGTATATCGACATTGCTACCCAAAAAGCATATCTCTATGATGATAAAGGTGGCGCCACCGAAACCGAGCTTCCTGAAGAACTCGCTGATGATGCCGCTCTGTATCGTGAAAGCCTCATGGAAAACGTGGCAGAAACCGATGATGATTTAATCGAAAAATTTCTTGAAGACGGTGAACTTTCTGTCGAAGATATTCAGATTGGATTAAAAGGTGGTGTTGCAAGTGGTTCAATTGTTCCGGTTTGTGTGGGTGCAGCTACTTCTAATTTTGGTTCCGCTTCACTGCTTGATGCCATTAACGAAATCCTGCCGTCACCTGCGGATAAACCTGCTGCAATGGGTGTTGATGCTGCTGGTGAACCTGTGGAAAGAGTAGCGTCTGCTGATGAAAAATTCTCTGCCCAGGTATTTAAAACAATGGCAGATCCTTATGCCGGCCGTCTTACAATTTTCAGGGTGTACTCGGGAACACTCTCAGGAGATTCTTTCTATAACCCTAATAAGGAAACGGAAGAACGTTTCGGACAACTCTTTTTGCCGGAAGGCAAAGAACAGAGAGCTGTTGAAGAAGTTGGCCCCGGTATGATTGTGGCTGTCGCCAAACTTAAAGATACCACCACCGGCGATACACTTTGTGATGCAGCAGCTCCAATAACGTATGATGCACTGGATATCATGCAGCCTGTTATCTCTTATGCTGTTACCGCCACCGATGGTGGTGAAGAAAAACTCTTTGCCTCAATAACCAGGATGCTGGATGAAGATCTGACGTTACGCCTGATACGTGAAGATCAGACAGGTGAAATTTTGATTTCCGGTGTCGGGCAGGTTCACCTTGAAGTCGTGGGTGCCAGAATTAAACGAAAGTTTGGCGTCGAAATGGGGCTTACCATTCCCAAAATTCCGTATAAAGAAACAATTAAAGGTAAAGCCACTGTTCAGGGTAAACACAAAAAACAGAGTGGTGGGCGTGGACAATTTGGAGACTGTACCATTGAAATCAGTTCAAATCATGGCAATGGCTTTGAATTTGTAGATAAAATTGTTGGTGGTGTAATTCCTGCGCAATATCGTCCAGCCGTTGAAAAGGGTATTATAGAATCAATGGAAAGGGGTGTTATGGCTGGCTATCCCGTCATTGATGTGAAAATAGTCCTTGTTGATGGGTCTTTTCACGCTGTCGATTCATCGGAAATGGCTTTTAAGGTGGCAGGTTCTCTTGCTTTCAAAAAAGGTGCGGCAGAAGCTGGCCTTGTTCTTCTTGAACCCTATATGAAGCTAAGCATCATGGTCGATAAAGACCATGTTGGTGACGTGATGGGAGATCTGAACTCAAGGCGTGGGAAAGTCATGGGAATGGATTCTGAACAGGGGAGCGAGATAATTAACGCACAGGTACCTCAATCGGAAGTACTCCTTTATGCAGCAGATTTAACCGCTATGACTGGTGGTTTAGGGCGCTTTACCATAGAGTTCTCTCATTATGAAGAAGTTCCGGCAATGATTGCTGACAAGATAGTTGCTGCCAGCCAGGCGGCATAAAGAGAATAGGATTATATGAAGATCGATTGCAACAGATTTACCTTTGGCGTGCTCACCATGAGCGATAAAGGTTCACGTGGGGAACGCGAAGACACCAGCGGCCCTTATCTGGTCTCCAAATTGACAGAAGAGGGATACCGTGAAGCGGCTTATGAGATTATTCCTGATAAAGCGGATACTATCAAAAGTACTCTTATTGCCTGGGTAGATGAAAAGAAAATCGATATGATTGTAACCACTGGTGGCACAGGGGTAGCACCAACGGATGTTACTCCTGAGGCCATGGAAGATGTTCTCGAAATAGAAATCCCCGGAATGGCGGAAGCCATGCGTGCTGCAAGTTTAAAAAAGACACCAAATGCCGTTTTGTCGAGAGGGAAAGCAGGGATTCGGGGCAGGAGTCTGATCATAAATCTGCCGGGAAGCGAAAAGGCAGCAAGAGAAAATATTGCAGTTTTACTTCCCGCTCTGGCTCACGCCCTGGATAAAATTCAGGGCGGGACCAGTGATTGCGGGGTGGGTTAGAAAGAAAGGTTTACCTGTTCTTCACCGTCTTTCAGGGCGGTGATCTCACCAATAATAGATACTTCCTCGCCGTGAGCTTTAAAGAGGTGAGCAATATCTTCCACATCCTCATCGTTCACAATTGCCATTAGGCCAATACCCATATTAAAAGTCCGGTACATTTCTTCTCTTGGCACATCACCTTTCTTTTCCAGAAATTCGAAAATAGCAGGTGCCTGCCATGCATTACAGTCAATATTCGCTTTGCAGCCTTTTGGCAGAACGCGTGGAATATTATCAATAAAACCACCGCCGGTATTATGAATAATACCATTGATGGAGTACTGTCTGAGAATAGCAAGAACGGACTGTACGTAGATTCTGGTGGGCTTTAATAACTCTTCACCAAGTGTACTGCCCAACTCTTCGATCTGATCATTTACATCCAGACCATTATCCTGAAAACAGATTTTCCGAACCAGCGAAAAACCGTTGGAATGGAGACCGGATGACGCAAGACCAATGATCTTATTGCCAACATTGATTCCGGAGCCATCAATGATTTTGTCACGTTCGCCAATACCCACAACAAAACCGGCAAGATCATAATCTCCAGCTTTATACAGTCCTGGCATCTCAGCAGTCTCACCGCCAACCAGCGAACAGAGTGATTGTTTACAGCCTTCAGCAATTCCTTTTACAACCTCAGTTGCCACATCAAGCTCAAGTTTTCCCACTGAAAAATAGTCAAGGAAGCAGAGTGGGGTAGCACCGCCAACAATAATGTCATTGACACACATGGCGACAAGATCAATACCAATGGTGTCATGCTTATTACAGCGTTTAGCGATATCAAGCTTAGTACCAACGCCATCAGTGGATGTGACGAGGACCGGCTTGTCGTATTTGTGTGGATCAATGGCAAAAATGGAGGAGAAGCCACCAATGTCGTTTAACACGCCACTTTGATGGGTATCTTTGACGATATCTTTAATACCGGAAACAAATGCGTTTCCCTTATCGATATCAACTCCGGCTTCACTATATTTTGATTGTTTTGTTTCGCTCATTTTCTTAATGTGTTGGGGGGAGCCATTCAAAAGTCAGGCGTTTATTTATTTATAATCCATGATAGTAGGACTCTTTTGAAATTGCAATAGATGATAAACTCGTAAAAACCTAAGTTTTGGATGGCTAAGTATTTATGCCCTTTGTT
>JAOZLM010000039.1:0-3912 GCA_029934815.1 Desulfocapsa sp.
ATTCCGGATCAAGTCCGGAATGACTAATGCGGTGGCTGAGCTTTAGTGGTAACCAGGTTTTACGAAGTCATCAAATAGGGAAGCCATTACGACAAGCGTTGTAATGGCTTTTTTTGTGCCTGATTGAATTACTGTAATTCCTCAAACCATTCAGCCATTGCGGCTGCAGAAATTTCCCTTCGTTTTTCTCCCCGAAATTTCTTGGGCACCTTCTTTTCCCAGGCGGGAAAGAGTCCAAAGTTTACATTCGACGGTTGAAAACAATCAGGATCAGTTTCGGTAAGATGTTTTATCAGTGCGCCAAAAGCAGTTGTTGGTGGTGGCGGGATGATTGCTTTTCCAAAACAGACACGAGCTGCGTTGAAGCCGGCGAGTAAGCCCATGGCCATTGATTCCACATAGCCTTCAACCCCTGAGAGCTGTCCGGCAAGGTAAATATTGGGATTGTTTTTTAACTGCAGACTTGGGTTCAGAAGCAGCGGGGCGCAGACAAATGTGTTGCGGTGGATGGAACCAAGGCGCTCAAATTCAACATTTTCCATTCCCGGGATCATTCTGAATATTCGTTTCTGCTCAGGGTAGGTAAGCTTTGTCTGAAAGCCCACAAGATTCAGGAATGTGCCTTCCTTGTTTTCCATACGCAGTTGCACTGCAGCATAAGGATCTTTTCCAGTATTCGGATCACGTAAGCCCACAGGTTTCATAGGCCCGTAACGCAATGTGTCTTCGCCTCGTGCACACATAACTTCGATGGGCAAACAGCCCTCAAAGTATTTTGCATCTTCAAAATCCTTTAACGGGACAGTGTCCGCTTCACCTAGTGCCGTAATAAATGCCAAATACTGTTCCTTATCAAAAGGACAATTCAGATAATCTCCAGGACCATCCTGCCACCGTGATTTGGAATAAATAATATCCATATTCAGGGATTCGGCTGAGACGATTGGAGCAATGGCATCATAAAAGGCAAGCCTGTCACGGCCTGTAAGTGTCGCCAGAGAGTCAGCCATGGCCTCTGAAGTCAAAGGGCCTGTGGCAAGGATTGTCTGCACATCAGGATCTTCTTCAAGTGTGGTCTGTTCCGCTTGAATGAATTCAATATTGGCATGGTTTCGAATATGCTCAGTAACCGCTGCTGCAAACTTATCCCGATCTACCGCCAGAGCCTGTCCGGCAGGAACAGCTGTTTCCTCAGCAATACGTATAAGAAGAGAGTCCATTTGCCGCATCTCTTCTTTAAGCAGGCCAACCGCTGAAGTAGGAGCATTAGAACGAAGTGAATTGCTACAGACTAGTTCTGCAAGAGAAGGAGAACTGTGTGCCGGGCTGTATTTCTCCGGTTTCATCTCGTAGAGTTTTACGCTGCATCCGCGTTCTGCTGCTTGCCATGCCGCTTCGCATCCCGCAAGACCAGCCCCGATTATCTTTATTTCATTCTTATTCATTGTTTTTGTCCTTCATTCGATGTTCGACGTTTGGTGTTCAGGTAAGCGAGTTTTACGAGACTCCGTGTTGGATGTTCGTCTTTTATCTTTTCTCTTACGGCTTCTCAATAGTAACATAAACCTTACGTCTACCCCATTGCAGTGCATCAGAGTGAGAATCAAAATACAAATCAATCCTGTCTATCCCTTTAATGGCACCACCCCGATCTTCAACCACGCCCCAACCATACCCGGGTATATACATACGGGTACCAAAGGGATAATATTTAGTGTCAGCTGCAATGGTTCCATCTTCCGGGAGAAAATACCAGGGAAAGAGAATAAGGCGGGTTGGAATCATCCATGGCCGTTCGATAGTGTCCATGGAGAAAAAGCCCTTTTCCGGTTCTTCCGGATATTGTCCATTTGCCGTCTGACCTGTATAATCTCTGCCTTTTCCCTTCCCGGCATTAACGTATCTGTTCCAGAAATCGAGTTTTAGATAGGCCCAGTTACCTCGTTCCCAGGAACAGCATTTGGAGCAACCGCAGTAGGCAGTGGTTTCCATGATCCTGCCATTCACTGTTTTTTTGGAACAGGCTGGCAGAAAAATAAGGCAGCAAAGTACAGCAAAGAGGAAAAAAATCTTTGCTGATGAGTGCCTGGCCTCTGTGTTTTTCAGGTACGATGGAACCATTTTTTTATATCAGCATCAGAAAATTGTTTTAAAACCGGACGCCCGTGAGGGCAGTGGGAAAAAAGATCCGCTCTTGCCATATTATTCAGTAATGCCTCAATCTCCTCGGTTGATAAACTGTCTCCTGCTTTCACTGCAGATTTACAGGCCATGGAAGCAAGAATATCTTCCTGCATGGAACCGCTTGTGTTTTTACTTTGTCTTGAACCAAATTGCTCCAGCACATCTAAAAAGAGATCAGAAGGTGAGAAGTGACTACCAAGGGCAGGGACAGCAGAAATAACGTAGGAATTATCACCAAAATCCCGGACAGCAAAGCCCATTTTTTCTAAAGAGTCGGCATGTTGTTCCACCTTGGCACTGTCAGCTAAAGAGAGCTCGACGGTTTCAGGAAACATAAGATTCTGGCTGGAGATATTCCCCTGTAAAAACTGTTTTTTCAGCTTTTCAAAGAGCAGACGTTCGTGGGCTGCATGCTGGTCGATCACGATTAAGCCATCGGATGACTGGCAGAAGATATATAGATTGTTGAACTGGCCGACAACTTTCAGGCCGTGGCCCTGCTGTTGTTCTGTTGTGAAAATTGGTTGGGGTGTGGCCGTTTCTTCAGGTTTCTCTTTTAGCTTAACGGGTTGAGCAGGCGGGGTGCTTTGAACCGGAACCGGTTCTGCCATGGTGACTTGATGGGGTGTATATGGCTTAACCGGTTTTGCTGGCAGTGCAGGTACTGGTCGAGCCACAGCGGTTTCTTCTTTAGGCTTAAAAAAAGAACTGCGTAACGTAAGCTGAAAGCCCTGCATCGCCTCCTGAATTGACTGAACAATAAGTTGGTGAACGTCACGGCTTTGTCTGAATCGTACTTCCTGTTTGGTGGGATGCACATTCACATCTACTTCCGCCGGATCAATATGGAGATGCAGCAGCCCTGCCGGATTTCTGCCCTTCATTAAAAAACCACGTAATCCTTCGGCAACTCCATGGCTGAGCATGCGATCTTTTACAGATCGGCCATTCACCAGAAGTTTTATTCGGGAAGATCCTTTTATTTGTGCATCAGGTGGAATAAGAAAACCGGAGAGTCTCGGCAGCATCTTTTTACTCCCCGTTCCAATTGTTATAAAATCGCCTGAATAGTGCAAAATCCCTGCAAGCCGCTGGGCAAGATTCTGGTCAGAATCTAAAAGTAGTGTCTGCCGATCATCCACCCGCAGTAAAAAACTGACCTCAGGAGCTGCCAGCGCATAATTTTTTACAATCTCATCGATATGTCCAATTTCTGTTCGTTTTGTACGAAGGAATTTCTTTCTGGCTGGAGTATTGCCAAAGAGATTTCGGATTTCGATGATGGTGCCCCGGGAACATCCGGATTCGTGGATCTTGAAGAGTTTTCCGTAATTCAGGATAGCAGTGGTGCCAAGATCTTGCTGCTGATGTCTGGAGGTTATGGTCATACGTGAAACGGAAGAGATGGAAGGAATGGCTTCACCACGAAACCCCAGAGAACTGATAGCCTCCAAATCATGATCTTCCGTGATTTTGGATGTACCATGACGTTCAAGGCAGAGCAGTACATCATCTTCAACCATGCCTTCACCGTTGTCAATTACCCGGATCAGTCTGGTACCGGCACCCTCGATTTCAATTTCAATGCGTGTGGCACCGGCATCAAGGCTGTTTTCGATAAGTTCTTTGACAACGGATGCCGGCCGTTCCACCACTTCTCCGGCAGCAATACGGTTGGCAAGTTGTTCGGGCAGGACTCTAATTTTAGACATGGAAACAGACTACCTT
>JAOZLM010000039.1:4012-12082 GCA_029934815.1 Desulfocapsa sp.
GTTGGCAAGTTGTTCGGGCAGGACTCTAATTTTAGACATGGAAACAGACTACCTTCGTTTAATCAGAAAAAATCAAGTTTACCCATTATGGGGTTCGTGATAGAATAAACCTCATTCTTTATTGCGTCCAGATAAAACAGTAACCTATTCCCAAGGATTGTCTAACGAGCCCATGATAGACCCGCTGAAAAAGAAGCTGATCCCCATTGAAGATTTACAGGAAATTCGAGGAGTACAGTTACCTGCCAGGCTGAATTTTGTGCAACTGGTGGTAACAGGCCCGCCTGGAGCCGGGAAAACCTACTACATCAATAAAGTGCATGGCTGGCCAAATGAAGGCTATGTCGATCTTACCCGCAAAGGCTGGTGGAAAGACCAGACACTCACATATCGACCACGGGAAGTTCATCTGGGCTTTCCATTTAAAGGGTTTGACGAGGCCTTAACCGTTTTTGATAAAGAATGGCTGGAAGCAGAAGAACCACTATTCCTGGAACTTGAACGAATCCAGATTCCTCCGTCCACCACAAGTGTTTTTCAACCCAACTGGATCACCAAATACATCTTTGAATTTTTGCTTCCTGATCCAAAAAAAATCTATAAACGTCGAATGGCCAGGCACAGTGAAGGCTATTTTCCGGTGGATAAAAACCTGAGTCTTGAAATGGTAACAAGGCAATCGGATATTTACCGTGAAGTGGCACTCTATATGGATCAGGCTGGAATGCAGGTCTATGTGCGTGAAGGGATAAGTAACGTTCCCATGCGAATTGCTGAGAAAGACGATGTTAATGTGCCGCCCTGGGCTGGTGCCAGCTCAGATTTTAAACCGGATCTCAGTACTCTGTCAGGCTGGAAGTGGTTCGTTTTTCGGAAAGAACCTCATAACTGGTTTACGGTGAGTGATGAAAAGCAGGAAGTGACCAGTGAATGTCGTATTGCCCATGACGGAAAAACCTTTGAAATGCTTATTGGAGATCAGCATTTTGTGTTCCGGCCGGAAATTCCCAAAGGAGTAAAAAAGAAAAATATTAAGAAAAATTGGGTGGTTGCCAATTCCAGAGACTGCAACAGGGATGATATCTATGCATTTGCAAGGATTAAGGTGGGCGAAACAGTATTGATTGGAAGAGCTAACGAGCAGTATGATGAAATTTTTCATTTCTCTAAAGATATCAGTAAACGGCATTTGACAATTACCAACAAAAAAGGCGATCTTGTTCTTAAACCTCAGGAAGTGACCACTCCCATTTATATTATCAGAAGTGGTGATCAGGATATCCGTGAGCGATTAAGTACAAATCGCTTTAATGCCGTTACCGCAATTCGGGATATTTTTGGTGGTGAGATAGCCTTGCTGCCAGACAGCGAGGCTATTGATACCATCCGTAAAGTCAATGCTATTGTAAGTAAAGAGTCATATCGGGAAAAACTTGCATCCGGCGAGCCCGGAGCGCTTCTGCAAATACCTGACGATCAATCCCTTGTCATTATAGGGGATTTGCATGCGAATATAGATAATTTACTGAAAGTACTCACAGAAAACTGCCTGATTGCTCATCTAACCGCAGGAACTGCCACTCTTGTTGTCCTGGGTGATGCTGTGCATTCAGAAGTAACTGGTGAGATGGATAAGATGGGTAGTTCTGTTCTGATGATGGATCTGTTATTCAAATTGAAATGTGAGTTTCCGAAAAACTTTTTTTATCTTCTTGGGAATCACGACAGTTTTGATTCTGAAATCAGTAAAGGCGGGTTCTCACAGGGCGTACTCATGCGTAAATGCCTGAAGGAATTACGGGGGGACGAATATGTGAAGGAGATGCAGAAATTCTTTGATTTACTGCCTCTTATTATGATAAGCAGAACATGTGTCGCTTGTCATGCTGCCCCTCCAAGGAAAGCTCTTTCCCATGAGTATATTGTAGCGCTTCGGGAGCACCCGAAAACCGTAAAAGAAATTCTTACCAACCGTCTCAAACGTTCACACTATCTTGCCGGCTATGATAAGAAAGATGTAAAACGATTCCGCAGCAGTCTGGATCTCCCGAAAAAAGCTACCCTTGTGGTGGGACACACTCCCCTTGATCCCTTTAACAGCTTTTGGAAAAATGCTGGCAATATCAAGGGGCATCATATTATATATAGTGGTCACTTGGATGGACCGAGTTTGTTTATGCAGGTGAGAGGGAAGATGATTCCGCTTACTTACCCTGCGGAACCGCTTTTGAAGATTATCAATGAAATGTCATAAAACTGATCTACGGAGATGAAATGGTCATGAAATCAACCAGTCCCCTGGCAGGCCTTTTACGAAAATCGCCTTTCAAACCGATTCAGGAACATATGCGGGTTGTTATTACCTGTGTGGCAATGCTCCCTGAACTTTTTGATGCTGTGTATAAAAAAGATCAGGAAGGTGTAGGAAAAATTGCTCAGGAAATAAGCAACCGTGAGTCAGCGGCTGATAGAATCAAGTCGGAATTTCGGGGAAAAATGCCCAACACTCTGCTTCTTCCTGTTGATAGGAAAGATCTTCTTAGCCTGATAAACGAACAGGATGCCATCGCCGACGGTTCTGAGAAAATCGGTCAGATTCTTGAGAGCCGTGATATGCTGATTCCGCCGACCATTAAAGATGGTTTTGACGAACTGCTAGAAGGCACGGTGATAATTTGTGAACAGGCAAAGTTAATGATTGAGGAACTCGACGAGCTTGTTCACGTTGGTTTCTCAGGGCGTGAATATGACAGTGTTACTGCGATGATCAAAGTTGTGCGAAGAGAAGAACACAGTATTGATGAGATATTACGAAAAGTAAATCGCACACTGTTTATGGCTGAAAAAGAACTTGATCCGGTATCTGTTATGTTCTGGTATAAAATCATCGAAGAGATCGGGGATATCTCAGATCATGCCGAAAATATGGCCGATCGACTGTTATTGTTTTTATCGAAATAGTTACGAATCACTCAGTTGTTTTACCGGTTGAAAGAACAGACTGAACAGGGAAGAAAAAAGGAAGAGAAACTATGGAAATTATAGCTGCATACGGAACCATCTTTATGGTACTGGCGATCATTTTCGGTCTGTACATGACCTGGGGCGTCGGAGCAAATGATTTGGCCAATGCAATGGGAACTTCTGTTGGAGCAGGAGCTGTAACAGTTAAGCAGGCCATTGGTATTGCAATCGTTTTTGAGTTTGCAGGCGCAGTGCTTGCCGGTGGTAATGTTACATCAACCATTCGTAAAGGGATTATTGATCCTACAGCCATTGTGGCCACACCGGAAATCCTTGTGTATGGAATGCTGGCAGCTCTTCTTGCTGCTGCCGTGTGGCTGATGATTGCATCCACTCGTGGCTGGCCAGTTTCAACAACACACTCCATCGTCGGAGCACTTATCGGTTTTGCCATTGTAGGAATCGGGCCGGATGCTGTGAACTGGGGGAAAGTTGGTAAAATTGTTGCCAGTTGGGTTATCTCTCCTGCAATTGGTGGCACCATCGCCTTTTTGCTGGTGATGTCCACCAGAAAGCTTATTTTTAACAGTGAAAATCCCCTGAGGAGTGCCAAACGATATGCACCGCTATATATATTTATGTTGGGATTTGTTATCTCTTTAATCACCATGTTTAAGGGGCTGAAACATCTGCATATAGATCTTTCTGTAACGCAGAGTTTTATGCTGGCAATAGTTGCCGGATTGTTTACTGCAACAGTTGGCTGGTATTTTATAAGCAAAGTCGAAGAAGATCCGGAAGCTGACCGGGATTTCCACTTTGCAAGTGTTGAAAAAGTTTTTACTCCTATGATGCTTTTTACTGCATGTGCCATGGCATTTGCCCATGGCTCAAATGATGTTGCCAATGGTATTGGTCCGCTTGCTGCTGTTATCAGTATTGTAAGTTCCGGTGGTGAGGTAATGCAGAAATCTGCAATGCCGATCTGGATTCTCATGGTCGGTGGAACAGGTATTGTGGTTGGCCTTGTTACCATGGGGTATAAGGTTATGCTGACGGTTGGTACGAAAATTACTGAGCTAACTCCTTCACGTGGTTTTTGTGCAGAGCTTGCTGCTGCAAGTACTGTAGTTCTTGCATCCCGAACCGGTATCCCTGTTTCCACCACCCATATTCTCGTGGGAGCTGTTTTAGGTGTAGGGCTTGCCCGTGGGATTGGCGCACTTGATCTGCGGGTTGTTTTAAATATTATTATTTCCTGGGTTGTTACCCTGCCGGCCGGTGCTCTTATGGCCATGGTGTTTTTCTTCTTTCTAAAGGGTGTTTTTGGTTGATTCGTGCCGCCTTCTAAGAAAAAAACAGCTGCCCGAGCTCCGGCAAAAAAGAAACGTGTATATAAAAAGCCGCTGAATGAGAAACATATCATCGGCTTTTTCTTTGCCATTGCACTTTCCCTAACCCTCTTTCTAGGAGGGTTACTGCTGACTTTAAGCATACTGAAAATCCCGGATATTCGGACAGTTGCTGAGTATACACCTGTTCAGGCATCAGAGATCCTTGATCGCCACGGGCGTGTTATTACTCGTATCTATGCTGAAAACAGAACAGTCGTTCCCATAAAACAGTTACCCGATTACGTACCACAGGCATTTGTGGCAGCAGAAGACAGCCGTTTTTATGAACACCCGGGGCTTGATCTCTGGTCAGTCTTTCGTGCTGCAATTAATAATGCAAAAAGTGGACGGCGGGGACAGGGTGGATCCACTATCACCCAGCAGGTTGCAAAATCACTGCTGCTTACTCCTGAAAAAACCTATATTCGTAAATTTAAAGAAGCTATCCTTGCATGGCGAATTGACACTCTGCTTAGCAAAAATGAAATTCTCCATATTTATCTGAATCAGATTTATCTTGGCAGTGGAGCGTATGGCGTTGAGGCAGCCGCCTGGGATTATTTTAATAAATCGGCACGCGATTTAACTGTTGGCGAAGCGGCAATTCTTGCAGGACTTCCCCAGGCACCGAGCAGATATGCTCCTGATAAACATATGGAAGCTGCCAGAAAGAGGCAGCGATATGTCTTAAACCGTATGGTTGCCGACGGCTATTTGAGCTCTTCCACCGCACGAAAAGCGTATGAACGTCCTGTGAGGCTTACCGGAGGGAAACGGCAACGCAAGGGAGAAAACGGGTACTTTGTCCAACTTGTACGAAAACAGGCCGAAAAAATTCTGGATACGTCTCTTAACCGTGCAGGGGTACGTATTTACACAACACTGGATACTGCCTTGCAGAAAAAAACGGTAGCCGCATTACGTCGTGGTATTGCAAAAAGTTTCCCCGGGAAAACAAAGGTACAGGGAGCTGCAATTGTCATTGATTCAGCAAATGGAAGTGTTCGGGCGCTGGCAGGTGGGCGTGATTTTAATAAAAGTGCTTTTGATAGAGCAACACAGGGTAGACGATCCGCAGGTTCACTTTTTAAACCGATCCTTTACAGCACAGCTTTTTCAAATGGTTTTTCACCCGACAGCACCATAATGGACAGCCCGTTCTCCATAAAAGGAAAGCAGGGTAAAATATGGAAACCTAAAAATTTCACTGGGAAGCATTACGGGAAAACCAGCTTGCGTGATGGCCTGATATATTCAAGAAATATTGTTGCCATTAAGCTTCTTCAGAAAGTAGGAATTAAGAAAGTACAAAAGCAGGCAGAGAAATTTGGTATACGTCCTCCAATTACTGCCGATCTTTCTCTGGCACTTGGTGCAACCGGGGTGTCCCTACTTGAAATTACCGCAGCTTATGCACCATTTATAACTGGTGGCAAGTATACCGAACCGATTCTCCTGCAAAAAATTGAACGTAATGACGGAACATTAATTTACCGTGGAAAAGTGGCATCCCATCAGGCTTTGAGTCCACATGTCGCAAAAACAATGAAAGCTTTATTGATGGATGTTGTACGTATCGGAACAGGGAAACGTGCAGCAGGTGTTCCTGCTCCGGCTGGCGGGAAAACAGGCACCACCAATGAAAACAGAGATGCATGGTTTGTGGGTTTTAGTGGGCAGCATTTAGGTGGGGTCTGGATTGGAAATGATAATAATAAAAGCCTTGGTTCCGGTAAAAGTGGCGGAGTGCTGGCTGCACCAATATGGCGGGATATTATGATTAGTCGGGGATCAAACTCAAAATGATGCGATATCCTGAGATTATTGCTTTGGCCTATTGCGGTAATGGACCTGAAAAACTGGCTAAGGCAGAGAAATTATATGATCAGTACGGGGAAAAACTGCTGGCAGACGAACATATCAGGAAATCTCTTACAGCTCTGAAGAAAGCTGTTACTGCACTGGACTCCCAGATGACAGCCATGGAAATGGGTAAAAACTGTTCTGCTTGTGCAGCTACTGTAAATGGTGGCTGCTGCAGCGCTTATATGGGGCATGAAAATAATGATGTCCTGCAGTTGTTGATGAATTTACTGGCTGGCGTTGTTGTGAAATGTGTACGGGATGACGATATTGAATGCTGCTTTCTGGCCGAACAAGGTTGTCTTCTGCTTTTTAAACCAATCTTTTGCCTTAATTATCTCTGCGAACGTATACGAACAGAATCAACAACGAAAGAATTAGCGGGGCTTGAAAAACGAACGGGAGACTTGTTACGAACGCAGGTAGCATTTGAAGGAATGCTTATTTCTGCCTTGCAGAAGTAAAATAACAGAGAGAAAAATTACTGAACAAGGAGTGTCAAATATCAAAAAGTATCCTGATTACCCATCGAACCTCAGGTTTGTTCGATTTCCGCGATCCTGTCATTCCGGACTCGGAGTCTTCGCTTACCTGATCCGGAATCTTTTGAAAACAGGCAGTTCCGACGAGATTCCGGATCAAGTCCGGAATGACTAAGCGGTAGCTGAGCTTCAGTGGTAATCAGGAAAAGTATTGTCTACAATTTGATATTCGACACGCCTCATTTTACATCAGGATCGTCTCTGAAATTTTATTTAATTTGCAAATGCTCCAACGCCAAGCGCTTTCTGCAAATCTTCAACCGGACCATAATCAAGGGCATCAGTCCAGCCAATAATTTTTGCCTTCTTTGCTGCTGGGTCATCCTTCTTAACAGCCTTCAGGGCGGCAGCAATTTCCTGCGCCAATGCGTCAGATGTGGCAGCAGTTTTAGCAAGTGGCCATTCAGGATAAAGAGTCGTGGAATAAACAAATGGAAAATCTGAACTCTGTTTGTTGATGATTTTAAAATCTTCCATGGCAATGGCGCCACTGGCAACCATACGCTCGAGGGTATCTGTACGAACGGTTCCAGCCTCTGCAACTTCATTCTGGATTGCAAAAACAACGTTGTCGTGTTTACCGGCGAAATCCATTGATGCGAAATCAGTAAAAGGGTCTATCCCCTTGTCTTTAATAGTCTTATAGGCCATCTGCCATCCGCCAAAAGAAGATTTTTTTACCGCCATAAAGGATTTTCCTTTGATATCTTCAATGGATTTAATTGCATCATTATAGGCAGAGGTAATAATTACACCACCAAATGATTTTAAAGCCTGTCCCTGACGAGAGTTAATCATGGTGATAACTGCACTGGCACCAAATTTAACTTTTGCGGTAACAAACATAGATGAGTTAACAAGAAAGAAATCAACGCTGTTTGCTTCAATGGCAGGATTAACCTTATCAAAATCAAGGGGAATGATTTCGACAGACTTGCCAAGTTTTGCAGAGAGATACTCACCGGTAGCTGCCCATTTTTTCATAACTTTGGCAGGACCATTCTTGGCCAGTACACCAATTCGCACATCTGCAGCCTGAGCTGACAGGGCACAAAGAAAAATAGTAAGTGTCAGTAAAACCAGAGAAAAACGTTTCATGGGAAACCTCCTGAGTCTTAAGTGAAAGAGTAGCGGCTTTAAACAGCCTGTAAAACATCATACAGAAAGTCTTTCAAAAAGAAGGAGCGAAGTCAAGAAATAAAAAAGAAAGGAACGGGAAAGAGCAATAGAATGAAAAAGCTAACACAAAGGTAGTTTCAGATGCTTCAAATTTGTGCAGGCAGTTGTTCCCGCCATAGCAGCGCTAT
>JAOZLM010000275.1 GCA_029934815.1 Desulfocapsa sp.
CCGACAATAACGCCAAAACCAATGGGTACCAGCAGTAGCGGTTCGTAGTCTTTAGTGATGGCAAGATAAATAAAGACAATACCCACTGTGATCATGAACAGGTTTGTCCATTCCATATGGGCAAAGCCTGAGTTATTATAAAAACTGAGCAGATTCACACTATCTCCTTCTTAACTGAGAACGACTAACGTCTGTCCCTGGGAAACCACATCACCTTCTGAAACCAGAATTTTTTCCACCGTTCCATCCATGGTGGCGGTGATACTGTTTTCAAGTTTCATGGCTTCAAGAACCAGAAGTTTTTGTCCGGCACGTACTTGTTCCCCGACGGTCACATTGATACTGATGATCTGTCCGGGAATGGGTGTGGGGATGGTTCCTGCTCCTGCTTTTGCAGTACTTACCGGTGCAGATGCTTGTGGTGCAACAATTGCGGGGCGTGGAGTGTCGGCCTGAGTGCTTACCGTGGGAGCACTGGTTGCCACAGCTTCCCGGTCAACAACATACTGTTTTCCGTTGACTTCAGCCAAGACAGCATCTTTGGTAACATCCTTAATAACAACAGTGTATTTATTACTGTTTATCGTCAGTTTATATTCTTTCATTGAGTATTCCAGGGATTAACTTGTTGTCGGCTTTTCAGTGACTGCATACGTCCTGAAACCAACCATGGAGATTCCATATCACCATGACTTTTCCAGGTAATACGATCTTCTCCTTCAGGGAAATCATTGTGCAGATGCAGGGCAGTGGCAATGGCCAGAAGTATTTCCTCTTCTTCCAGTTTACATTTATCATCTGTACATTGAGCATCCTGTACTTTTGGCTTTCGTTCACCTAAGGCAAGGAGCTTGGGGAGCAGGAAAATGTAGAGGGCAATAATCAGCAACCCGCCAAACACCAGCCCCATTCCCATGAGGGAAAATTTGAAAGCATTGAATTCCGGCCGCAGAAGATTGTGTATACCAATATTTGTAAAAGACATGGCTCGCTCGTTATAAGGGGATATTGCCGTGTTTCTTCATTGGGTTGCTGTCACTCTTGTTTTGTAGCATACCAAGAGCTTTGACGATACGAAAACGGGTTCTGGCCGGTTCGATAATGTCATCAACATATCCACGTTGTGCAGCAACATAAGGGTTGGCGACTTTTTTCTGATAGGCAGCTTCCTTTTCGGCAAGAAAGGCAGCAGGATCTTCCTGTCCACGTGACTCACGGCCATAGAGTACACCAACAGCTCCTTTGGCACCCATCACTGCAATTTCTGCTTCCGGCCAGGCGTAATTGATATCTCCTCGCAGATGCTTGGAAGACATTACGCAGTATGCTCCGCCATAAGCTTTTCTGGTGATTACAGTGATTTTAGGAACGGTTGCCTCGGCATACGCATAAAGCATTTTGGCACCATTGCGGATAACTCCGCCATATTCCTGAGCGGTGCCCGGTAAAAATCCGGGAACATCAACAAAGGTCACAACGGGGATATTAAAACAATCGCAGAAACGGACAAAGCGTGCACCTTTCACCGACGAATCAATATCCAGCACGCCGGAAAGATGCATGGGCTGATTGGCAACAATGCCAACTGAACGGCCATCATAACGAGCAAAACCGATGATAAGGTTGGGAGCGAAATCCTGTTTTATTTCAAAGAAATTTCTGTCGTCAATGCTTGCCAGAATAACATTTTTCATGTCATAGGCTTCAGCGGGATTGTCAGGGATGATAGCATTTAATTCTTCAGCACGTCTGTCCGCTGTGTCTTGAGTGGCAAGTCTTGGCGGGGTTTCCACATTGTTTTGCGGCAGATAGGAGAGTAGCTTTTTCACATATCCCACACAATCTGCTCCGGAATCAGCAGCATAATCACAGACACCGCTTCGGGAGGAGTGCATGGTGGCACCGCCAAGTTCTTCGACGGTAACATCTTCGTGGGTAACGGATTTTACTACTTTTGGGCCGGTAAGAAACATATATGAGTTGTTTTTAACCATGGCCACAAAGTCAGTGAGTGCCGGAGAATACACAGCGCCACCGGCACAGGGGCCAAAAACGGCAGAAATCTGAGGGATAACGCCCGAAGCCATAACATTGCGCAGGAAGATGTCAGAATATCCGGCAAGGGATTCAATACCTTCCTGGATACGTGCGCCACCTGAATCGTTTAAGCCGATTATGGGTGCACCATTTTTTACGGCCAGATCCATAACCTTACAGACTTTTTCAGCTATGGTTTCTGAAAGAGAACCACCCAGTACAGTTGGGTCTTGTGCGTAAACGTATACAAGTCGTCCGTCGATGGTTCCATATCCGGTAACCACTCCGTCACCCGGGAAGATTTTTTCTTCCATACCAAAATCATGGCAGCGATGGGTTTTAAACATATCAAATTCTTCAAAAGAATTTGGGTCAAGCAGTGTATCAATGCGTTCCCGTGCAGTCATTCTTCCCTGGGAGTGCAGTTTTTCAATGCGTGCCTCACCGCCGCCAAGTCGTGCTTCGGAACGGCGTTTGAAGAGTTTGTCTAATGCGTCACTCATGATTGTGCCTCGCTGCAGAATTCGGTGAGTAGTCCATGGCTGGATTTTGGGTGAAGAAAAGCCACTTGTTTATTGCCGGCACCAATGATCGGCGTCTCATGGATCAGGGTACAGCCGTTGTCTTTTGCTTTCTGCAATTGCTTTTCGATATCAGTTGTACAGTATGCAACATGATGTAAGCCTTCGCCTCGTTTTGCAAGGAAAACGGCAATGGGACTGTCGTCGGCAGTTGGCTCGAGCAGCTCTATATGGGTTTCTCCAAGTACAAAAAATGCGGTACGAACTTTTTGTGAGACTACTTCTTCCTCTTTTTCACAGTGCAGTCCCAGTACGTTTTCGTAAAACTTACGTGCTGTTTCTATTGAATGAACTGCTATTCCTAAATGATCTATTTTTTTTAGCATAATATTTGTGTGATTTGTTCCACTGTTAATCTCGGTATTCCCCAAATACAGAACGAAGTACCGTACATATTTCACCAAGGCTTCCGTAAGCCCGGACGGCATCCATAACAGGAGGCATGAGGTTGTCTCCTGATTTGGCGGCCTCTTTGAGGGCAGAAAGACTACGATCAACTTCTTCCTGATTTCTTTGTGCTCTCACATGTTGAAGGTTTGCAACCTGGGTATCTTCGACTTCCGGGTTGACCCGTAGCAGTTCAGGTTTCTCTTCTTCATCGATTTGAAATGCATTAACACCAACGATTACCCGTTCACCGGATTCGATATCTATCTGGTAATCGTAGGCAGCCTGTTCAATCTGACTCTGGATGAATCCATTTTCGATACAGGGAACTACCCCACCGGCATCATCAATTTTTGCAATCAGCTCTTCGGCCGCAAGCTCTATGGAATCAGTGAGCTGTTCCATGTAATAAGATCCGGCAAAAGGGTCAACTGTTTCGGTGACGCCTGATTCGTGGGCAATGATCTGTTGTGTCCTGAGCGCTGTTCGTACAGAGGCTTCTGTGGGCAGCGATAATGCTTCATCCCGTGAGTTGGTGTGCAGACTCTGGGTACCGCCAAGAACTGCTGAAAGCGCCTGAAGAGTTACGCGGACGATATTGTTATCAATCTGCTGGGCAGCCAGCGTATTACCGGCAGTCTGGGTATGAAACCGCATCATCATGGAACCCGGTTTCTTTGCTTCGAAACGGTTTTTCATAATGCGTGCCCAGAGCCTTCTGGCTGCTCTGAATTTAGCCACTTCTTCCAGAAGATTTGAGGAAGCATTGAAAAAGAAGGCCAGACGTCTTGCAAACTGATCGATTTCAAGCCC
>JAOZLM010000276.1 GCA_029934815.1 Desulfocapsa sp.
TGTGTAGGTGGCGGATCAAATGCCATGGGTATTTTTAAACGTTTTATAGAAGAAGACGTTGAGCTTGTTGGTGTTGAAGCTGGAGGACATGGGGCAGAGAGTGGTGCCCATGCCATAAGACTCTCCAGCCCTGATGCCACTCCGGGAGTTGCCCAAGGCTACAAAACGATGTTCCTGCAAGATGATGACGGACAGATGAAACATACTCACTCCGTTGCAGCCGGGCTTGATTATGTTGGCGTTTCACCTATCCTTACGGATCTTTGGGAAAAGAAAAAGGTACGCTTTGAATCTGCAACCGATGACGAAGTAATGCAGGCACTTGATCTCACCATGAAGATGGAAGGAATCATTCCAGCCCTTGAATCCTCCCACGCTTTTGCCGGTGCCTTTAAAGAAGTTGGCAAACTCTCACCTGATGATGCAATTATAATCAACCAGTCAGGTCGTGGAGACAAAGATATTTTCACAATAGCCCACGCCTTCGGAGATCCTTCCTGGGAGAAGTTTATTATCGACAGAGGCAACGAATACAGCAAAAAACATTCAGGATAGAATCATGGAACAACAATTACGAAAAAAACTCGAGAAGAAAGATATTCTTCTTATGACCCATATTGTGCTTGGCTATCCATCTCTTGCTGTTAACCGTGAGGTGATAAAGCAGATGGTTGACAACGGAGTGGATTGCATTGAAATGCAGATCCCCTTTTCAGAACCCATGGCTGACGGCCCTGTTATTTTAAAGGCCAATCAGGAAGCACTGGCTAATGGTACACGGGTCGATGACTGCTTCACCTTTGCTGAAGAAATCATTGGGCAGCATGATATCCCTTTTCTTTTTATGACTTATTACAACATCATATTTAAATACGGTGAAGAAGCGTTCTTTAAACGAGCCGCGAATATTGGTATGAAAGGTTTTATTATACCGGATTTGCCTCCGGAAATGGGAAAATCATTTCTGGCACTTGCCGATAAATACAATATTGCCCCCATCCTGATTTTTACTCCAACCTCCACAGATAATCGCATGCTTGAACTTGCCACCCATGGGCGTGGTTTTATTTATTGTGTTGCCAGGCGTGGAGTGACCGGAAAAAAATCAGACTTTGGTGATGATTTTGAGGAATATCTGGCACGATGCAGAGCTGCAACAAACCTTCCATTGGCCGTTGGTTTTGGTATTCAGAGCAAGGAAGATATTGATGCTCTAAAAGGAAAAGCTGATATGGCAGTTATCGGATCCCGCACCATTAAGCTTGTTGAATCTGAAGGAGCTGAAGCGGTGGGTCCTTTTATTGCTGGATTACGATAAATTTCTCATTTTTTCCATGGAAACAAATATCAAACAACAGAAGAAAGAAGATGTAAGTGACGAAGAGCTACTAAAGGTGATCGCCGATTTTCTGGAAATGGGGCATGCCCAAAACATAGTAGAAATGTTTAAACAGGATTCCCGCTATTACGAATGGGTTGGTCCCCTTCTTACCGATGAACGTTTTGCAGTACGCCTTGGTGTTTCTGTTCTTTTTGAATACCTGATCGAAGAGCGGCCAGAAGATGTACACCTTGCCATCCCCTCGCTTAGTAACGTTTTAAAACATGAAACACCATGGGTTCGCGGAGAAGCGCTCAGCGTTTTAGCTATCATCGGAACTCCAGATGCCATTGCTCTTATCAAAACATTGGAAACAGATCCGGCTCCTGAGGTTGCAGCTATAGTTCAGGACATTCTTTCAACCGGATAGAAGTGTATTAACGGTGTTTTCGCCAGTTTGGATGTGTTATGCCAAACTTTTTAATCTTGTAATTAAGTGCCCTTGGGCTGATACCCAACTTCCTCGCAGCATTCTTCTGCACCCACAAACACGCATCAAGTGCCTCCAGAATAAGTTCTTTCTCCTGCCATGCCAGCGATCCTGTTGTTTCCCGCCCAATTGCACCGTGAATACTTTTAGGTTTTGCCTCAGGCAATGAGAGATTGTATGTTCCGATCAGGTCATCATCTTCCAAAATAACAGCACGTTCAATGGTGTTGGCAAGCTGGCGAATATTTCCGGGCCAGCTGTACTTTTGTATCTGCTCAAGGGCAGCATCCGTAAAACCACGGACATCACTATTAAGAGACTTTGCATATTTCAGCAGAAAATGCTGGGCAAGAGGCAATAAACACTGAGGCCGCTCTGTTAGACCGGGCAGACGAATGGGGAGCACGTTTATCCGGTAATACAAATCTTCTCTAAATTTACCTTCACTGATTTGCTCGGGCAGATCCTTGTTTGTGGCTGCAATCACACGAACATCTGCATATATCGTTTTATTTCCACCAACCCGCTCGAAACATTTTTCTTCAAGCACTCGCAGTAATTTTGTCTGTAAGCCTAAACTGATTTCACCAATTTCATCGAGAAAAAGCGTGCCGCCACTAGCCTGCTCAAAACGCCCAACTCTTAATTTTGCAGCACCGGTAAAAGCACCTTTTTCATGTCCAAAGAGTTCTGATTCAAGCAGATCTTCGGGAATATTTGCACAATTGATTTTAATAAAAGGTTTATGCTTTCTTGGGCTGTTATAATGCACTGTACCTGACAAGAAACTTTTGCCGGTACCTGTTGCACCTGTAATTAGAATAGTTGAATCAGTGCGGGCAAATTTTTCAAGGCTCTTTAGAGCCTGTTTCATCGTGGAGCTAAATGCGATCACATCATCGAAATGATACACAATATCCTGTTTGTGTCGGAGATAAGCTATTTCATTACGCAGTGCTTTATTTTCAAAAGCCTTATTGGTAGCAACTTCATATCTTGCCTCAGATACAGGATGTACCAGATAATCGAAAGCTCCATTCCGAATTGCCGTCACCACTGTTTCCGCATTTTCTTCGGGGCTAATGAGAATAACAGGGGTGTGGGGAATGAGCCGATACACTTTATCAAGGAGTGACATCTGATTATGGGCATCGTTTAGAAACAGGAAGAGAAGGTCCCATTCACTCCCTCTCAGTTCGCCAAACAGTTCTGATTTATCAGTACAAAAAACTATTCTTGCCCTTTCTGAAAGTGCCTTTTGCAATAGTGCCCGACTTTCTTCTGGAATAGCATACGCCAAGATTGTATACATAGTGCACCTGTGTCTCAAATAGATCTTAGTTTCATATTTGTAACTCACCTAAAATAATATGTGAAATCAATTCGTATTGCAAATTTAATTCTATAAATAATCTACACGTGATCTCTTTTACTAATTTGGCAGACAATGAATCAACAGCAGACAGACATAAAATTTATGCGAGAAGCTATGGCTCTTGCAAAATTAGCCGCAGAAAAAGGCGAGGTTCCTGTTGGAGCGATACTAATACAGGATAGTATAATTATAGCGAAAGGTTCCAACAGCCCTATCGCTAACAATGATCCAACCGCACACGCAGAAATGAACGCCTTGCGTAATGGTGGGCAATATATAAAGAATTATCGATTTCCGGGAACCACCCTTTACGTTACGCTTGAGCCATGCATTATGTGTATGGGGGCAATTATTCACGCTCGTGTGCAACGTCTTGTTTTTGGAGCGTATGACCCCAAGACTGGTGCCGCTGTCTCTTGCTATCAAATAGGTTCTGATAATATTCTTAATCATCAGTTGGAAATCACTGGAGGGATATGTAAGGAGGAATGTTCATCCCTCATTACAAACTTCTTCAGACAGAGACGGAAAAAATACTAGCTATACTTGATAAACTCGTAAAAACCTAAATTTTGGATGGCTAAGGAAAAAACTTCATATTCGAGGAACT
>JAOZLM010000277.1 GCA_029934815.1 Desulfocapsa sp.
AATATTGCCGGAGCATTATCAGCCGCATTGTCAATTGTTGTAACTGCAATCTCGTTTCTTTCTGCTTTTCGTATTGCTTTTGAGTCAGGAAAATAAGCGATAGGTTCTTCCGGTAGTCCGTCTCTTAAAAATACTTTATCTTCATCATCAGTCACCATATTTCCCACAAAGCTGATTTTTGGGATTTTCACATCTTCTGCCAGCTTTTTGACTTTCAAAGCGGTACGGATGGATGATTTGGAAGGGATTACCACAATCAATAACTGGTCGATTCCGGCAATGGTTCCACGTCCAAGATGTTCAACTCCTGCTTCCATATCGAGAAGCACCATCTGATCTTTGCTGAGTAGTAGCTT
The DNA here is from genome assembly GCA_029934815.1 of Desulfocapsa sp. Taxonomy (GTDB): domain Bacteria; phylum Desulfobacterota; class Desulfobulbia; order Desulfobulbales; family Desulfocapsaceae; genus Desulfocapsa. Next base: position 357 of record JAOZLM010000277.1, read on the forward strand.
GGTCAGCATTCTTCGCAGCACATTGTTTTCGGGACAGGCGCAACCTTTATCGCCGGTCTGGATAGCTCCCAGTACCATAAGTTTCATACCATCATGTTCAAGCATGAAATCTTTCAGGATATCATTAACCTCGGGGTTCATATGGTACATGGGAGAGCCTTCGGTTTTCCCGGATCGTTCCACAAGCAGTTTTGTCATTTCAGCAATTGGACGAATTGCTTCAGGGTTACTAACACCTAACGTTTCAGCCATATGAGGACTGGGGTCAGCATCAATCACCAGTACATCTTTTCCGCTCTTTTTCATCTCACCTGCGAGCAGCGCCATGATGGTGGTTTTACCCACACCGCCTTTCCCACTAATTGCAATTTTCATAATTTTCTCACACTCTCTGTTCTCTTTTTCTTGTAAGCCATGTTAGAATGCTTACTCTACACGAGATATGTAGCGTATTTCTAAAATCTCGTAAACTAATTACAGGAGTTTATAATGCAACAAACAAGTAATACAATGACTCTCACCGAGGCAAGACATGAAGCCTCAACTGTTTTTCTGGCAAAAGTGTTTAACTGGATGGCCATTGGGCTTGGTTTAACAGGTGTTATCGCCTGGTTTACTGCTTCAAGTGGTCTTGCTGTCCAGCTCCAGCCATATTTTATGTTTATTATTATAGCAGAACTGGGAATGGTGTTTTTTCTTTCAGCTCGTATTAACAAGATTCAGGCTGGAACTGCTACAGGACTTTTCCTTGGTTATGCCGCTCTAAACGGTCTGACTCTCTCCATGATTTTTCTTATTTACACCCAGTCATCCATTGCGGCTACTTTTTTTATAACCGCTGGAATGTTTGGAGCCATGGCCGTCTACGGGCTGGTAACAAAGCGTGATTTATCCGGAATGGGATCGTTCATGTTTATGGGACTGATCGGAATTATTATCGCCTCTGTGGTGAATATCTTTCTGAAAAGCTCATCACTTTACTGGGCTATCTCTCTTATCGGTGTTCTTGTCTTCGTTGGGCTTACCGCCTACGATGTACAAAAAATCAAAAAGATGGGTGAAGATGGGATTATGGAGCAGGGTGGTGATGCAGTGAAAAAAGGTGCTATCATGGGCGCTCTTGCACTCTATCTTGATTTTATTAATCTCTTTCTGATGTTGCTTCGTTTTTTCGGCGGCAGTAGAAACTAGTTCTGATGGGAAGATTTTCCGGAAAGAAAATTGTTGTCGGGGTTACCGGCTCAATTGCCGCCTTTAAAGTGGCCGGTTGGGTGAGTACACTCACAAAAGAAGGTGCTGATGTCTCAGTTGTGATGACTGAGGCAGGCAGCCGCTTTGTCGCACCGTTGACATTTGCAGCACTTTCCGGAAATCCCGTTCTGATGGATATGTTTCAGGCGGAAGAGTCCCATGCTATTTCCCATATTGAGCTCGGGCAAAATGCTGATTTATTGCTGATTGCTCCGGCCACTGCCAATACCATTGCAAAGCTGGCTCATGGCCTTGCCGATGATCTTCTGGCAACAACAGTACTTGCTGCGGATTGTCCTGTTTTGATAGCTCCTGCAATGAATTCAAGGATGTTTGGAAACAGTATTACTCAACGTAATATTTCTATTCTTGCTGACAGTGGGTACGGAATTATAGGTCCTGCCTATGGGAAGATGGCCTGTAAAACAGAAGGGCCAGGTCGTCTTGCTGAATGGGAGGACGCCGAAGAACAGATCCTGCAAGCCCTTAGCATTCAGGATCTTACAGGGCAGAAAATATTGATCACAGCAGGACCGACAAGAGAAGCTTTAGATCCTGCCAGATTCTTAAGTAATCGTTCATCTGGTAAAATGGGTTATGCCCTGGCTCGAACTGCCGCAAGAAGAGGCGCAGAAGTTCATCTTATAAGCGGACCTACTGCTCTATCAATACCTTACGGTGTGAAAAGAACAAATATAATCACAGCTGAAGAAATGTATGCAGAGGTGATGCAATCATGTACTGAAAGCACGGTTGTTATTAAGGCTGCCGCTGTGAGTGATTTTAGACCTAAAAAGACAGCCACAGAGAAGGTGAAAAAAGAGAATGCCGAATTTGTTCTTCAGCTTGAACAAACAGATGATATTCTACAAGAACTTGGTGAACAGAAAGCAAAAAATAACTATCTGCTTGTCGGCTTTGCCGCAGAAAGTTGTAATCTCCGTGAAGCTGGAGAGAAAAAGCTAAAAGGTAAAAAACTCGATCTGATTGCCATCAATGACATAAGTAATGCAAATACCGGTTTTGAAGCCAATACCAACCAGATAACCTTATTGGATAGCAATGGTTTCACAGACCTTCCCTTAACCAGCAAAGAAGAAACAGCAAATCTGATTCTGGATCGAATCTGTACGCAGCTGGCTGCTCACTCCTGACCTCTGATATTCGTCGTGTCCCCTACTAGAGAACGTTCCATACTGAAAGTGGCCTGTTATGGCCATTTTATGAGTCATTTTAATATGCTGGTTTTTCCAGCTGTTTTGCTGCCCCTTTCTGCTCAGTTTGGCATGAATATGGTAGAGACCCTCGCACTTTCTTTCTGGATGTATCTGCTTTTTGGTGTAACAGCGTTGCCTTGGGGCTTACTAGCCGACAAAATTGGTCCTCGTCCTTTGCTTGCGCTGTTTCATTTAGGTTCCGGGATTTGTGGCGTATTGGCAGCTATTACTATTGAAAATCCAATGTTGTTTAGTTTAAGCCTTGCCGGAATTGGTCTTTTTTCAGGGATTTATCATCCTGTGGGCTTAGGATGGATTGCCAAAGAAGTGAAGAATACCAGTAAAGGTATGGCAATTAACGGAATGTTTGGAAATCTCGGTCTGGCTACCGCACCACTGCTTGCAGGAACGGTTAATTATTTCTGGGGTGCAACTGCTGTTTATATCGTTTTGGCCATAGTAAATGTCAGTGGCTTAGGCTTGCTTTATCTGGTTAAAAACGGAAAACATGAGTCCGTTAGCAGCAAGAAGAAAGAAGATGCAAAAAGCACTCTCGCACCTTTTCTCGTTTTACTTGTGTGTATGATGCTGGGAGGTATTGTTTATCGTGCAGTTTCGGTAACCATGCCCGCATATTTTGAGCTGCAAAATCAGAATTTGTATGCTGCTTTTATGAATCTTGCCGGAGAATCAGGATCTCCCAATGTGTTTGCAACGATCATCACTTCTACTATTTATTTAGTGGGAATGGCCGGGCAATACTTTGGTGGAAAAATTGGGGAAAGGTTTGATCTGGGAAAGGGATATCTTATCTTTCACCTGATCACAATTCCAGCGGCCATTGCCATGTCCATGACCAGTGATATCCCTCTGGTTGTTTTTGCCATGATTCACTCATTTTTTCTGCTTGGTATGCAGCCAATTGAGAATACGCTGGTTGCGCGTTTAAGCCCACCAAA
>JAOZLM010000278.1 GCA_029934815.1 Desulfocapsa sp.
CAGAAACAAGCAATTGCTTAGACACCTGTAGTTCCATTTTATTATGCATAAAATGGAAATTGTTACAATGATGAATTACTTGGTACATATTAGGTACACACAGTACCTAATAGCGGGCGGCGGGGCCTGATATAACAGGGCTATTGTAGCTGAGTGAGGATACTTTGCAGGTTAATTTTTTTGTTGGTGATACCACTTTTTTTACGAATATTTCGTCTGTGAGTGTAAATTGTGCCCACTGAAAGATTCAGCCAGGCAGCGATTTCTTTACTGGAATGTCTATTTTTGATTAAATTTGCTACTTGAATTTCTGCTGGCGTCAACTTGGTGTAAAGAGAAGAAAGTTGATGCGCAAAAGGCGAACTGACTTCGAGCAGGTTCGCTTCAATTGAGTTGATAATATTATCCTGGACAGGATCAATTTTCGTATTGCGCAACTTAGAAAAAAGCGGCAGCACAAGCTGATCAATATTACTTTGTAGTTTATATTCTAAACGTTTTTTGTCCTCACCTCTCTGTTTCAATAAAACTCTGAGAGCAGCATTTGTCTCTTCCAGCTCGGTACCTCTTTGCTTTAAGTGTTCTCCGGTTCGAATCAGTTCTGTGATTTCTTTTGCGATCAATACAAAACCCTGAATTATATTTTTGTTGTTCCGGATCGTAAAAATATTGGCTTCCACATGTAAGGTACGGTCACCGCGCAGCATTTTATAAATAGAGTGAAATTTCCCCTCCTCTTTAATCGTTTTGTTTATGTTCTTACATACATCATAGTCAAGACCTTCCTGCTCGCAAATCTCTGGAATTGTCTTATCAAGCACCACATCAGTTGCATAACCAAATATTTTTTCCGCAGCTTTGTTATAATGAATTATGCGGTAGTGGAGATCTGCTACCGCAAAAGCAATATCAGTTGTCGAATGCATTATGCTTTCCAGGATGATTTTTTCATCTAGTTGTCGATGTACTTCCTGAAGTTGTTCGGCCTGCGTTTCAATGACTTCTTTGAGCAGAGCGGTATAGTCTGATTTAAACCCTTTAATCATATCCGTGGTTGTGACTATGCCGACCAGTCTCCCTTTTTCATCTGTCACTACCAGCCGGCGAATCCCTTTACTTTTCATCAAATCGGCAGCAGCATGTGAGGGCATATTGAAGGTGACGCTCTGTACAGGAGAGGTCATCACTTCGTGAAGAGGAGTCGTGGAAATATCGATATCCGCAGCCGTTAAACGGACAACATCCCGTTCTGTAATGATACCAGTAGGGACCTTATTTTTTATGATAATGACAGAACTGATACTGTGGTTGTTCATCAGTTGCATGGCCGCGAGGACAGAGTTGTCTTCCGGTAGAGCCATGACATTGGGACTCATAATGGTATTGATTTCTTCAAAAGCGACAAAAAATTCAAGGCCCAGATGGTGGAAAAGATTTGTTTCTGTAACTATTCCTGCAAGGAGTCCTTTAATGTCTACAACGATCAGATGACGAATATTATGCTGCAAAAGAAGCTGGTACGCCTCACGACTCTCTAAATCGTCTTTAACCACAATGAGACGAGTGGTCATTACTTCTTGTATCGGCATGCTAAAGTCAAAGGTGCCTGCAGTTTTAATTCTTAGCAAATTCCGTTCAGTAAAAATGCCAACTGGCAATTTTTTACGAACCACCACCACTGTACTGATACAGTTTTGCTCCATACAGGATACAATTTCTGCCATTACTGTTTCAGGGGACACAGTGATAACAGACGAAGTCATTAATTTATTAAGGGTCGTCATGAGGTTATGTTGTGATTTGTTAATATCTCAGCTTTTTCACTGCTTATTGAGCACAATAGCAGTGAACATAAGTTCATCCAAACAATTTCAAACGCTACTCACCTATCACTCAATTTCTTTTCTTCCAATTCATCCCAACGTTCATACATTTGCTCCACTTGCTGTTTAATCTCTTCAAGTTTCGCCCAGGTGGATTCCAGTTTTTGCGGATTCTTGGCAGTTTCAGGATCATCCATTAAAGCCTGCAGTGATTCTTTTTCCTCCTCAGTCTCCATGATCTTTTCTTCCATCTGCTCATATTCACGCTGATCCATATAGGAAAGCTTACCGGCCTTACTCTGTTTTTTCTTAGGCGTACTCTCTTTTTTAGCGACCGGGATTTTTGAATTACCACCACCTGTATCATTCTTTTTCAGATCAGCAAGCCACTGTTCATAATCAGCATAATAAATCACCCCACCAAGGTTATCAAAACCAAGCACCTGCTCGCAGACAGAGTCAAGCAGATATCTGTCATGGCTGACCAGAACCAAAGCACCGGGAAAATCCTGCAAACTCTCTTCCAAAACATCAAGGGACGGAATATCCAGATCATTTGTGGGCTCATCGAGCAGGAGAATATCGGCCGGTTGTCGCATAAGATCCGCAATCAGTATTCTTGCCTGCTCGCCTCCCGACAATCTGCCAACTGGTGTTTCCAACTGATCTGTACGAAAAAGGAAGCGCTGTGCCCAGGTAACAACATGAATGGATTGATCCCGAAATAAAATGGAATCCCCGTCAGGGGCTAATGCACGGCGAAGGGTAATTGTTGGGTCAATTCCTTCCCGCTTCTGATCAAAACTTACTATTCGTACATTGGGCGCAGTAGTCACTGTACCACTATCCGGTTTTTCCCCTTCCGACAAAACACTTGCCGCTAGAATCTTCATAAGGGTTGATTTACCACAGCCATTCCTGCCAAGAAGACCAAGTCTGGTACCGGGCGAAAGGACAACATCAAGACCTGAGAAAAGAGGCTTATCCTCGTAGTTTTTCGATATCTTTTTAGCTTCCAGTAATTTTTTTGTTTTTCTTCCCGTTGAATCAAAATCAATACGTACCTGTTTTAAAGCACGGTTTCTTCCCTTGACCTCACTTAGATGGGCCTTTAGCTTATGCGCCTCATCAATGCGGTATTGGGCTTTGGTTGCACGAGCCTTGGGGCCCCGGCTCAGCCACTCTGTTTCACGGCGCATCTTATTTGCCAGACGGTCTTCCAGACGTTCCTGATTTTCAAGAAACTCTAAGCGTTCCTGCAAAAATCTGGAATAATTACCCTCTACCTGAAAAGAACCATCAGGGTAGGCTGCCGATATTTCAACCACCCTGTTTGCAATATTTTCCAGAAAACGTCTGTCATGGCTGACAATTAAAAAAGCATCCGGACTACCCGGTAACACACCGGAAAGGATTTTTTCGAGCCAGATAACGCCTTCAATATCAAGATGGTTTGTCGGTTCGTCAAGTACCAGAACAGTTGGCTGCACAACCAGCGAACGACAAATTGACAATCGCTTTCGCCATCCTCCGGAAAGAAGTTTAACAGCAACTGTAGTATCAGGAAATTCAGCACGGGAAAGAAGCGCCTGCACCCGATTATGCCGTTCTGCTGCATCAAGATCAGTGACATCCAAAGCAGCATCGAGATTATCCTCAACGCTAGCCTCCTCATCAAAAACATCTGACTGAGAAAGATATGCGGTCTTCACATTTTTACGTTTGATTATCTTGCCGTTGTCAGGATCAAGGCGATCGCAAATAATTTTTAACAGGGTAGACTTGCCACTGCCATTAGGTCCAATCAAACCAATTCGATCTCCCTGATGGATGACAAGGTTAATATTTTCAAACAGACGTTCAGCGCCAAAGGCTTTCGATACAGCCTGACAGGTAAGCAGATTAGACATAGATTTTTTTTATTCGGTTCAGAAAATGAAAG
>JAOZLM010000279.1 GCA_029934815.1 Desulfocapsa sp.
ATGAAAATATCAAACATATTTTTGAACCTTTTTACACAACAAAGGCGATTAAGGGGACGGGTCTTGGATTGTCGGTTTCCTATGGAATTATTAAGAGCCATGGAGGTCACCTCACAGTAGAGAGTGAGTTGGGTAAAGGTTCAACTTTCACGATTACTCTTCCCACAGGAGGGAGACAGAGAGATGAAAAATAAGATTCTCATTGTAGACGATGAAATATTAATTCGGGAAAGCTTACATGCAGACCTTGTCCATGCTGGTTATGACGTAGGGAGTGCAGACAGTGGTGAAGAGGCGTTACTCAAAATAGAACAGGAAGACTACGACCTGATCATTACTGACCTTGTAATGGACAACATGAGTGGTATCGAATTACTTGAAAAAATAAAAGAAAATGATGCTGAGTTACCGAGTATCATCATCACCGGCTTTGCAAAGTTAGAATCCGCTGTTGAAGCTTTACGCCTGGGAGCAACTGATTACCTGACGAAGCCATATAATCTGGAAGAATTGTTGTTACGCATTAAGAATTGCTTAGAAAATCAAGAATTGAAACGAAAAATTCGCCTCTATGAAGACATTCTACCTATTTGTTGTGACTGCAGCAAAATCCGGGATGATGAGGACCGTGAACCTGGCACAGGAAAATGGTTGACTGTGGAGCAGTATTTTCACTACAAAATGGATCTCAAGCCCAGCCATAGCTTTTGCCCTGACTGTACGCAAAAGCGGTTGGAAGAAATTGAAAATTGGAAGAACAAATAAAATCTACCAGCCCTCTCTTTACAATCTTTCCTAATTGCTTGGAGAAAATATTTCAGATGGTAGCTGAGGGCAATTTTGTGATACAATCATTTTGATGAGTTTGGTCGATGTTGGTGTTTTAAGAGCTACATGGTCGATAGTTTAGTCTGCCTGAACAGATAAAGAATATTCATTTACCGATTGGAAAAATAGTAAATAACAAGCTCAAAGGTAAAGATAGGATGAGTACCAAATACAAAATTATTGCATCGATAATGCTGCTTATTTTGGCTAATTCCATTCTTTTTATCAGCTTAGCCATATCACACTACAACAAACAACTCGACGAATTCATTGCGACTCAAGCAAAAACTACCCGAGCCATAATATCGACCATTGAACAACATAGTTATCAAGGGTATACATCACGAATCCAGGCCTTTATTCAGCGCTTTCGCATTGAGGATAATGGAGTAATACTGCATGCCTTTCAACAACGTCAAAGGGAAAAACTAGGCGAATTAACTCCCCCCTTTTTCGAAATATTACATACCCAGAATCGATATCTCTCAGCACTTGCTTTTATCCTGCCAGATAATACTAACTTTTTACGAGTTCATAATCTGGAAAAATTTGGTGATGACGTCAGTAAAAAGCGACCCGATATCGTAGCAGCCAACCTCAATCAGCATCCAAATGCCGGGTATACAATAGCCGGGATAAATCTTGTGTATGCAGTAATCCAACCAATACGCTTCCATGGCGAGCACTTGGGAGTGCTTCAAATTGCTATAAAAGGAAATCAGCTTCTTGATAGTATAAAAAAAGAACTGAACATTCCAGTTAGTCTACTTATGTCGTCTGAAAAATCGAACGTTATAGAACAGACGGAGATGGAATCTATCTCCAGTGGATCTTCTTCTATTTATGCATTTGAAATTGATTTTTTCCGGGAAGCTAACTCCCAGATTGACTGGAACCTTGAGCAGCAAAAGGTCACAGTGAATGGAAAAACGTTTGTTATTTTAAAAGCGTTTGACCTTAATAATTTCAAAGGGCAGCTGCAGGGGCAGATTGTTGTCGGGATTGATATAAGCCAAAAAATATCTAATTTGAACTCAAACATCATATTTGTTGTTTTTATATGTTTGATATTTCTTATACTCAGTTTTGTGATCTCAGATAAAGGTTATGACACTCTCAGTCGCCTACTAAGACAAAGAACAGCGGAGCTGCAGGATAACATACAGAGATACAAGCTGGCAGCCAGTAACACTTCTGATTTGATATATGAACTTGATTTACAATCAAGAGAAATCAAGTGGTTTGGTGATATTGAAAAACTGCTTGGCTATTCCATCGCAAATGAAGATGAATGGCTCGCAGCACTCCATCCTGAAGACAGAGAAAGAATCAGGCAGGAATATCAGAAGATTCTAGATGGATCACTTGATCCTCTTACGATGCAATATAAAATAAAGCATCATGATGGGACATGGAAAATCTGGTCTGAAAATGGCGATTACATAACAGACAAAACAGGTAAACCTTCGCTATGGATTGCTGCCTGTTCTGATATTACTGAACAAATATCTTCCGAAAAGGAAAGGCTACGCTTGGTCACTGCAATCGATCAGGCATCTGAAACAGTAGTAATTACTGACATCAATGGAACAATTCAATATGTTAACCCTGCCTTTGAAAAACTCACCGGCTATAGCCGTGATGAAGCTATTGGTCAAAATCCACGTATCCTTCAAAGTGGTGAACATGATCAAACATTCTATAAAGAAATGTGGAGGATACTCCTGCAAGGTGACGTATGGAATGGTCACTTAATCAATAAAAAGAAAAATGGTTCACTCTTTGAAGAAGAAGTCACCATTTCTCCTGTTAAAAGTAACAAGGGCAAGATTGTCAATTTTGTTGCTGTAAAACGTGATGTGAGCAAGGAAGTATTACTTGAGAAACAGCTGCGGCAGGCCATTAAAATGGAAGCCATTGGAACTCTTGCCGGAGGTATTGCCCATGATTTCAACAATATCCTTTCTGTGATTCTCGGCTATAGTGGAATCGCAAAAATGAAGCTATCTGCTGATGACCCAATTAAAAATGATCTGGATCAGGTAATCGAAGCTGGAAAAAGAGCCACTGAGCTGGTGAAGCAGATCCTTACTTTTAGTCGTCAGGGAGAAGAGGATTTTAAACCACTCCAGATTCATCTTATACTCAAAGAGGTTCTCAAACTGCTACGGGCATCATTGCCAACTACAATCCAGCTTAACGAATCCATTGTTACAAACTGTGGCTCAATATTGGCAGATCCCACGCAAATACATCAGGTGTTGATGAATCTTTGCACCAACGCCAAACATGCCATTGGTGAAGAAGTTGGAACTCTGAGTATCTCGTTGTCTGAAATACAAGTTACAGAAAAAAAAGCTATTGCTGATTGCCCACAGATTATACCAGGCACATATCTTGATCTTGAAATCAGCGATACAGGCTGTGGCATGGATGAATTGACAAGATCAAAGATATTTGATCCATTTTTCACTACCAAAGAAAAGGGAAAAGGAACCGGACTTGGATTGGCTGTCGTTCATGGAATCATAGAACAACATAAGGCTGAAATGACTGTTGCCAGTGAATTGGGACAGGGAACCATTTTCCATATATACTTCCCGGTAACTGATGAAGGAATTCTTGATAAACATGTTATAAACGAAGACCTCCCACAGGGAAATGGAGAACGGATACTATTTGTAGATGATGAACCTGCTATTACCTTCATAATGCAGAAAACCCTTGAGGGCCTTGGATATGCTGTAACTATTTGCACCAGCAGTGTTGAGGCATTAAGTGTATATCAAAAGAACCCAAGTGACTTTGATCTGGTCATCACCGATATGACCATGCCGGAAATGACAGGAATAGAACTAAGCAGAAAATTACTCACTCACCGACCGGATCTGCCAGTGATCCTTTGTACAGGGTTTAGTGAAG
>JAOZLM010000280.1 GCA_029934815.1 Desulfocapsa sp.
AAACTTGATGACCTTCTACGGCAGTAATGCTATCTCCACGAAGTAACTTCACTAACTCGACAATTGCTTGAATAAAAAGTAGAGAAAAACCAATAGGAATAGCACTTTCGGTCATCCATTTAGGCACTCCCAGCATGGTTGAGGTCTTTCTCCCCATTTCAATGGATTCAAGTACAACCCCTGCGCCATAATAAACTGCTATAAAAGAAAAGAACGCAATAACAAGGAGTGAAACCATCTCCAGCACCTTGAACTTCCCCTTGCTTAATGAAGAGGTGAACAATTCAACCGTAATCAGTCCCCTCACCTTCAAAATGTGTGCACTTGCCAGATAGACGGCCCAGACCTGGACAAACCTTGTTACTTCATCAACCCAGATCGTTGGTAAATTAAAGACCTTACGCATGACAACTTCATAGGTAATCATGGCACCAATGGAGAAAAACATCCAGGCAGCAAGGTATGCGACCGACTCTGTTATTTTGTCAATTATCTTGATCACTTATTTACCACAGTATGAACCTGACACTCCACATAGAATATCAGATTCATTTAGTTATTCATCTGTTACAGTTTCGCAGCTTCCATAACGAGTTGTTTTCCAAGATCACCAGATCGTTCCATATACTTGTTGACCACTGGTTTTGTTGCCTCACGCCATTCATTGCGCTCGGCATCGGTTAAATCAACCACTTTAATCTTATCCTGTGCCCACGCCAGTGTATCCTTCTCAATAGCTCCCATTTTTTCGCGAAGCTCTTTTTCAACCCGAAGTCCAGCCTTGGTGATAATACTACGTTCGCTATCACTCAGCCCCTGCCATACTTTTTCATTGATAATTACAATAAATTCAATATCAGCATTATAGGTCAGAGTCATGTAATCCATAACTTCATAAAGCTTTCTCGATTTTACTGCTGTGATACCAGTCATACCTGCATCAACAGTACCGCGCTGATATGCCAGAAACTGTTTAGAGCCAGACATCATGGTGGGAGCACCCTCTAAAGCAATAACTGTATCGCCTAATGTTTTGCCAAAAACCCTTACCTTTTTTCCTTTCATATCGGCAGGGGTCTTGATCATTTCTTTTTTAGTTAAAAGGATGGAGCTTCCATATGCCTGCCACCAGAGCACACGTGTTCCGGTTCCAAGTATGGCTTCATCAAGAGAAGTACGTATGGCACTTCCTGGAGTTGTCGCTTTAACGACTTTTTCCGGACTGTCAAACATAAAAGGGACATAAAATAAATCCACTGCAGGGATAGTTCCTGCAAAACGAGTAAGGGATGCAACACCCATCTCGATAGCTCCGGAAGCGACTGCCTGGGGAACTTCTTTATCTTTGTACAGCTGAGCTGATGGATATATTTCAATTTTTAACGAACCATTACTCTCTTTCTCTACTTCCTTCTGAAAATCGAGCAGATTCTGTCCAAGATGATGCTTCATTGGTAGCTGCAGACTGATACGTAATGTTTTTTCAGCACAAGCAACTGATGACAATGAAAAAACCATGGCAACCAGTACGAATAACTTACAAATTTTCTTCATCAAATTCTCCCAATAAGTTTTTTTTATACCTTCAACTTCAATACATAAAAAATGAACCTTTATTCATTTAATACAAAAAGGAATATTTTCAAGCATAATTTTGAGAAATTTTCTTAAAAACATGCCCACCAATACGCTTAACTACCTACTATTTCGTACTAATAAACTTGTTTTTTTCTCCACTCCTAAAAATGTATCACCGATATTTCATCACGAAAGAGCATAAAAAGTTGAGTTATGTAACTTAGCGACATCTGCTGCACCGATTATCATACCTGAAAAATAAAACTCGCAAATCTTCTACACATTGCAGCCCTCCATTCATATTATTTTTCTTGATTACCACTAAAGCTCAGCTACGGCCTTAGTCATTCCAGAATTGATCCGGAATCTTGTCGGAAGTCGCTGTTTTCACAAGATTCCGGATCAAGTCCGGAATGACGAGATCATGGAAACCGAGCAAAACTGAGGGTCGATGGTAATCAGGTTATTTTTTGGTTAGATTTTCTTTCCAAAAGTATCTTGTCCGCCAATAGACGCCCGGAACAGGTTCACATCAAGGAAGGAAAGAATATATCGGCCCATTGTAAGATACGGGCACCTCTGCTATGACAATAGTAACATCACGTAAAAAGAACCGGTATCAAGAACAGCATTTGCACACAGCCATAAGCCGCGAAAGGAGCCAGAGGGGATTGCACTATGATAAACAAAGTAACTCCTCCCAATACTCTCCTTCCTCAGGTCTCAGTTGTTGCCCAAAACTCATCACCTCAGCTTTTCGCATCTCTTCAGACGGGACAGCTATTGCAGGCAGTGGTAACCGAATACCAGGGCAGCGGACAAGCAGTTTTGGAGACGTCCCTTGGACAAATGGCGGTACGAACAGAGGCACCCCTTACGAAAGGGCAGGTTATCCAGTTTGAAGTATTGTCCACCTCGCCACAGGTTGAGCTGGGGCTGAAACAGGAGTCCCTGCAGACACAACTCCGTTGCCTGGCTTCTTTTATCGGACGCGCCATGAATCTTGCCCCCCTTGTGCAACAGGCACAGGAAAGCAGTACGCCTCCAGCTCAGGCACAAAATAGCAACGTAGCCGCCCCGGCCAACACCCAAGCACTACTCTCATCCATCTCTATGGATAATGGCAGCATCATTGCCCTGCTTAATGGTAAGCCAATACCGACCAGCTCTCCCCAGCTCCCCCAACCACTCACGCTAACCCAACCTGTACTACTGAAGGCTACCATCGTGGAACAGCCTGCAACTGGCAAAACGGTGTTGGAAATGGGCGGATCCCGTTTCCTGGTTTCCGGAGAGTTGGCTGGCAAAGCTGGCCAGGATGTTTTGCTGCGGGTTGAACCGGGGAAAAGTGAGCTGGCCTTTACTCCTTTAGCACCTGCAAACAGCTCGGGGAATACAGCAAATACCCCTGCCGGGCCACCGGTGGTTCTGGCAAATACTCAGAATAGTGTTTTATCCCCTCTACTTAAGGCTGTGCAGCAACTCTTGCCCCAAGGGATAACGCAACTGGCCGCAACACAACAGAGCACTGTTCAGTCCCTTGCAGCCTTTCACCCCGAAAGCCTTATGGGCCAGGAAGCTGGAAAAGATCTGCAGAGCAATATCCAGCGAATCGGCATGAATATGGAAGCAAACCTTGCCACAAATAAAGGAACGCCAGCCAAAGCAAGCTTGAAAGCTGCTCTTCTTGCAATAACCTCCACTGCACAGAAAAATGAAGAGCTTGCTGTCAGCGCAAAAAATATCCTCTCCACTCTGGAGATGTATCAGGTCGCCCAACTAAAACTGGAAGGAGATTTCCTTCTTTTTCCACTCCCCTTCTCCTTTCTGGAAAATGGTTTTCTTCTGGTGGAGAACTCTCCTGAAAGTGAAACCACTGCTGAAGAGAAAAAACAAAAAAGGCAGTTCAGCCTCCACTTAACAATGACAGAACTAGGGGATATGGAAGTACGCTATTATGAGAGTAAAGAAGGAGCCAGGATACGATTTCTTTTTGATAGTGAAGAAAAGGCCGCTTTTGCGGCATCATTTCAGGACGAGCTAAAAGAAATGCTTTCGGAAGTACAACTTCTCGGGATCAGCTTTACCGGCGGCGCCCAAAGCCCGGAACGTGAGCTTCTGGGAAGAATGGAAAAGGGAGAGCGCCCAATATTTGAAGCCATGGGCTAACA
>JAOZLM010000281.1 GCA_029934815.1 Desulfocapsa sp.
TTACAGGCTTGACAACTGGTGTATTCCTGATGAACAAAATCTTCTTGAAAGTATTCACCTTTCCTTCAAAACATCTGATCTATGTAATCCCCTGTATCATTGGTATTGCGCTGGTTTCTGGACGAGTGGTAGATACGTCTCCTTTAAAGACACTTATTCTTCCCGTTGCAATGTTGACCATTTTTCCTGCAATGATAGGATTTCAACCAAGAGAACTCATTCGTCTTACTGACATGAGATTGATGATTGTAAATCTTTTACTTAACTTTATCGTCCTCCCCTTTCTGGCCGTTTTAATTGGTGCACTCCTGCTGGAATCATGGCCTGAGATTCGTTTAGGATTGTTAATTATCAGTGTGGTTCCTGGTGGAAACATGGCTGTAGCATTCACAATGTTTTTTAAGGGAAATGTGAAAGCTTCCCTTAAACTCAGTGCAAGTAATTTGATTTTAGGATCGCTCCTGGCACCCATTTACCTCTATTTATTTGCTGATACTTTAGTGAAGATAAATGTGCTCGATATCAGTAAAACCATATTTTTGGTTGTTTTGGTGCCACTTTGTCTGGGAATAGTTACTTACAATTATCTACTGCGAAGGTTTGGCGAAACACACTTTAAAAAGGTTATTAAACCGATATTACCAGCAATCAGCGTCTGGGGATTAATTTATCTGGTTTTTACGAGTGTGAGCATGAAGGCAGGGTTGATTTTCAGCTATCCTGAACTTGTTGTACAAGCATTGTCCAGTCTAATTCTTTGGTACCTCACCATATTTATATTTTGTGTAATTATTGGACGTCTCTTTTTCTCACACAAAGATGCAATCAGCCTGCTTCTCAATGTGGAATTACGCAATCTTCCAATATGCATCGGTATTGCTGTTACAGCCTTTCCACCTCAAACTGCCATGATGGTGGCCCTGGCATTTCTTTTTCAGCAACAATTTGCTATCTGGTTTTGTAAGCTGGATATGAGATATGGGCTTCTCAAGCGGTAGTATTCTAAAAATTATTTTTTACAACAAAATAGAAACAGTTTTACCCTCTCGACGTACAAATAGCAGTCAACTCCGAAAGTTGACCTATTATATATAGGAGAACAAATAATAGTATTTTTGATAGATAAAGAAGAACTATTTATCCCTTTCCTAATGGAGATTTGTAGCATTTTTTACCTTTACCAGCTACAATCTTATCCAAATTTTTATATTTTATCTTTGACTTACCAAATAAAATGTTTATATAAGTAGACCAACACTCAAAGTATGATCCAG
Organism: Desulfocapsa sp.; assembly: GCA_029934815.1. GTDB lineage: Bacteria > Desulfobacterota > Desulfobulbia > Desulfobulbales > Desulfocapsaceae > Desulfocapsa. The sequence goes on from JAOZLM010000281.1 coordinate 1,275, forward strand.
GATTCTTGAAAAGAACAAACTATCAATCATCCTCTACGATCAGAAAAGAGATATGGCCTACCAGAAGGAAAAGAAATTATCCCTGAGTTTGGCTGTAGTGAAATAGTTTCAATCCAGTTTTGACAGCAAAACTGTTAAAGGATCGTATTATGACGATCTTGTTTTACAACAAAAAGGTTCTTAAATGAACCAGCACAAAGGAGTAGTACAAAATGGCAGAAGGAACAGTTAAATGGTTTAATGATTCAAAAGGTTTTGGTTTTATTGAAGAAGAAGGCGGAAAGGATGTCTTTGTTCATCATTCAGCAATTCAGGGTGATGGCTTCAAATCTCTCGATGAAGGCGCACGAGTGACCTTTGATATCGTTGATGGCCCTAAAGGACCAGCCGCAGAGAATGTTGTCAAACAGTAGTACCCCTATTTGACAAGTGAAAAAAACCTCACCTTTGGTGGGGTTTTTTTTGTCCTACTGTTTTTGCCCCGAATAAACCACTATCAGGAAAAACGCCATGGCCAGAACAAATTATTCATACGAAAAGCGCCAGAAAGAATTGGCGAAGAAAAAAAAGAAAGAAGAAAAAAAACTACGTAAACTCGAAAAAAAGATGGGTTCTACGGATGAAAAAGAGGACCTTTCTTCTACGGACGATGAACAGCTTTGAGTATTTCTCAGCACATTGACCGTTTATACTGTGAAAATAAATTTAAGCCTTCTATTCTAATCTAAATAGCACCTTAGATAAAAAGAGAACAATCTCTAAGTTACAACTCAGCTATCTGATACAGGTTGAAATGGCGGAGCAACAGAAAACGACTTAACTGCTACTCCACTTTTTATTAAAATATCAGTTTTTCTTTCCTGGAAGAACAATAGCAATAGCCATAAATACCACTGCAATGACACTTGCGACAGCAAGGGCCGACACCGACGGAAATAAAGATGCATACTTCTCATTTCCTGTTGCTACTAGTGTGACCTTACCTCCGAGTTTATTAAAAAGGAAAGTTCCTTTTAACGAAGCATAGCTAAGAGTGAAGATAATGGCTCCGGCCAGGCCTCCAAGAATGAAAATCATCGCATCTTTACGGCCGCTTCCAACAGCAACCACTCCGGTTCCCGGACAAAATCCTGAAATAGCCCAACCAGCTCCCAGCAGAACACCTCCCACAATAACTCCGACATACGAAGATTTCACACTCAAATGACCCGGATCAATAATTCCAGCAGCCATCATAGCAAAAAGCCCAAGACTGCTAATCCCGATTCCAAGAAAAATGGCCTTCATCAGGTGAAGATCACGTAAACGCAACATGCCAATAATTCTTTCGGGATTTGCGGCTCCACTCTTCTGGAGAATGAATCCAAAGATAAACCCTAAAAAGACAGCATTCAACAGTTCCATTTTATTTTACTCCCTTGTAAAGAAAAAGTGCTACCGGAACAGCCATGGCAAATGCACCAAGAGCAAACAGATACCCACTCAATGATGTCTGCATCATGCCACTCATCATATGACCACTGGTGCACCCTCCTGCAAGCCGTGAACCGAAGAGTACTAATAATCCACCGACAAATGTTGCGAGATAACGCTTAATGATTGAATCACCGAATCTGTTTTTCCAGACTTGAGGGATAGAACTGGATTCTTTCTCCCTTTTGCCGGACTGGAGCCTGCCTGCTACAAAACCACCAAGAACCATGGCCACAACAAATACAAAACTATAGTTCATAGGATTGGCAACATTTTTGGCATACTTCCCTCCACTTTTGTTCAAATAGGCGTTAGGGCTTGAGTATCCACTTTTATTACTGCTACTCTCAACAACGACCTCATCCGATATTGCATCCCAGAGGATACCATCCAGGATAACAAATTGGGTTGAGACTCCAATAGGTTTCACCAGAGCGACGCAAAGTAAAAAAGCAATGCCAAGGGCGACACCACTGGCAAACCAGTTCCACTGTTTTTGTAAAATAAAATTACTCATTATTATCTCCAGAATGAAGGCAGATAGCCTTCGTGAAAGGTATACGCATTACAACGTATCAGAACGACAATAAAACGATTAAGGATATACTGAAATTGGTCATTCATCGCAAGAAGAATATAAGAATAGTTTCTAATAGCTGCCTGAAGAGAAGCTTTTCATACAAAAATATCGGCATTACACTATAATCAAAAGATCGGGCACTCTTTATCGTATAAGAGTAGTCCTGACAAATAAACGGGAAATACTGCAACTGGGTGAAAATTTGATTTCTCAGAAACCTTGTAGTTTTCATGCCAACAAGCAATAAACTAGATCCGCAATGTTCAAAAAACAACAATTCATCAAGGCCTACTCTCAATGAAAAGTAAAATTCAAAGCCCCTATACTGATAACAACTGTTTCTTTTGCGGCAGTGACAACAATGAAGGCCTGAAACTTTCTTTTTACTGGGACAGTATCAAGAAGGAAGCACACACTGAAT